>JBMUAP010000433.1:0-3400 GCA_049454155.1 Blastocatellia bacterium | reverse complement strand
TCGAGCCAGCCATCGGGAAACTTGTCAGCGGTCGGCTCTTCCTTATAGTAGGTCGAGGCGATCCAGGGGCCACGAATGAGGAGTCGCCCCATGGCCGTTCCGTCGTGGGCAACCTCCTTGCCTTCGCCATCGACGATGCGGAGTTCAAGGCCGGGGGCGGCAATTCCGGCGCGCTGTTTGATGTCGAGTTGGCGATCGCGCGGCCAGTCCTTCATGTGGGGTTGGAGGCGAGTGACGGTGCCGAGCGGGCTCGTCTCGGTCATTCCCCAGGCCTGGATGAACTCGACCCCGAGATGGGTCTCGAACCAATCGATGAGCGCGCGTGGCGGAGCGGATCCACCGCAGACCATGGCCTTGAGGCTGGACAGGTCATACTTGCCAGGGTTCTGGCGCAGCTCGTTCATGACCCCGAGCCAGATGGTGGGGACGCCGGCGGTGAAGGTGACCTTCTCGTCCTGGATCATCTGGCAGATCGACGCTCCATCCATCATCGGTCCGGGGAAGACCTGCTTGATGCCGAGCATCATCCCGGTGTAGGGCAATCCCCAGGCGTTGGCGTGAAACATCGGGACGACGGCGAGGACGACATCAGAGCGGCTCAGCCCCATCAGATCCGGCAGGGCGCCGGTGATGGTGTGCATGTAGTTGGAGCGGTGGGTGTAGAGGACCCCTTTGGGCTTACCAGTCGTTCCGCTGGTATAGCAGAGCCCCATCGGCGCATTCTCATCGAGTTCTGGCCAAGGAAAGTCGGACGACTCTGCCGCCAGCAATGTCTCGTAGTCGAGCGCGGGAGAAAGGATCGTCTGAAAAGTCCCCTTGTTGCTCATGACGACGATCTGTTGAACCGTCGGGATCTTGCCGGCCAACCGCTCGAGCAAGGGCAGCAGCTCTTCGTCGATGAAGATGACGCGATCCTCGGCGTGGTTGATGATGTACTCGAGGTCGGCCGGCGAGAGCCGCAGGTTGAGGGTGTGCAGCACCGCTCCCATACATGGCACCGCATAGTAGAGTTCGAGGTGGCGGAAGGTGTTCCAACCGAAGGTGGCGACGCGATCTCCTTCAGAAACTCCCAGGCGTCGCAGCGCATTGGCCAATTGCCGGGCGCGTCGCCCGACCTCGCCATAGTTGGTGCGGTGAATATGATCCCGGAATCGGGTAACGACCTCGACATTGGGTGCGAGCGCCGGTCCGCGATCCATCAGGACGGACATCGTCAGCGGCGTGTTCATCATGGTGCTCATGGCGGAATGCCTCCTCGGGTGTGTTGGTGCACTGCAGGGAGTGGGAAGGGGCGAAGCGACCGGCAAAGGTTGTGTGAGGGGTATCACACGTGCTGTCGCTCTTCTACTCCCGATTCGGTTGATCTGCGGTGATGGCAAGAGGGAATCGCTCAAGCTCGATTCCGGATCGTTCTGCTGCTCGCTTCAGTCGGACTTTCCTCCGGGCGTTCTGGTGAGCAGCCCGGAACCCGGGGAAGTCTCATTCGTCTCTGTGGGGTTGGGTGGGGATGCCGCTCCCCTGCTCAAATACGGGCCGTTCCGCCCCTCCCCTGTGCCAACAGGAGGAAGGGCGGCGTCGACCGTGGCTTGCGCTGATGGGTCGTCTCATCGGGCGATGGTCCTCTGATCGCGTCAGGGACCGGAACGAGATGTCGAACCGTTATGAAAAGACGGGGCTCGCCAAGGTGGCCAAGACCGCCGCCGACGCCGTCTCGACATCGGCGTGGAGCGAGTTGCCGTGGGCGTCCATGGTGACGATCGCCGGGAAATCCGTTACCCGGAGGCGCCACATCGCCTCGGGGATGCCAAACTCGAGAAGGTGCACATCGAGGACCTCCTCGATGCAGGCGGCATAGTACTGAGCGGCCCCTCCGATGGCGTTGAGGTAGACGGCGCCGTGTTGCTGGAGCGCGGCCAGCGTCTTGGGACCCATCCCGCCCTTGCCGATGACGGCGCGGACGCCGTAGCGGCCAATGATCTCGCCCTGATAGGGCTCTTCGCGGATGCTCGTCGTTGGGCCGGCCGCCTTGATCTGGTAGCGCTCCCCGTCGCGCAGGACGCCCGGGCCGCAGTGATAGAGGACGGCGCCGTCGAGCGAGACTGGCGGGGGAGTCGTCATGAGGTGAGCGTGCACCGCATCCCGGCCCGTAACCATCTCCCCGGAGATGAGGACGACATCCCCGACCCGCAGTTCCCGGACCTCCTCTTCGCGGAGGGGGGCCCGGAGCACCTTCTCCCGCCCGGTGCGGACGAAGCCTCCCCCACTGGTGGGGGCTGCGGGTGAGGCCGCGGGTAGGGCCGCGTCCCGGTAGAGCCAGCGCCGGATCTCTCCGGTGCGCGCGTCGAGAACGACGCCGAGTCGACGAAATGCCCAGCAGTCGTAGGCGACCGAGACGAAGAAGCTCGCCGGCAAGCGGTTGAGCACCCCGACCTTGCATCCGATCAACGTCACGCCTCCTCCGAAGCCCATCGTCCCGATCCCGAGGCGGTTGGACGTCTCGACGATGTACAGTTCCAGTTCGGCGAGCTGTGGGTCGGGGTTGACATCATCGAGCGTCCGGAAGAGCTGCTCCTTGGCGGCAAGGTAGCCAGAGGCGCGATCCCCCCCGATGCAGACCCCGATCGCCCCAGCACTGCAGCCTTGCCCCTGGGCCTGCCAAACGGCATGGAGCAGGCATTTGCGAACGCCGTCGAGCGTGCGACCGGCCTTGCCGAGGTGGGGCAGCTCCATCGGCAGCGAGTACTGGATGTTCTTGTTCTCACAGCCGCCGCCCTTGAGGAGGAGCTTGATCTCGATCTCGTCCGGGTTCTCCCACTGCTCGAAGTAGACGGTCGGGGTGCCCGGCCCGAGATTGTCCCCGCTGTTCTTGCCCGTCAACGAGTCGACCGAGTTCGGGCGCAGCTTGCCACGGCGGGTCGCCTCGGCCATGGCTGCCCGGATCTCTTCCTTGAAGACCAACTGATTCGTCCCGATCGGGGTCTTGATCTTGAAGGTCGCCCAGCCCGTGTCCTGGCAGATTGGCCCCTCCTGCTCGCAGGCCATGTCGATGTTGGTTCCGATCACCTGCAGCGCCTGAGCCGACCGCTCTCCCTCCTCCCGCTCGGTGGCCCGCGCCATCGCTTGGCGCACGTCTGGCGGAAGGTTGGTCGATGTCTGCGTGATCAACTGCAAAAGACTTTCCCGTACCTGTTCCATGCCCTCTCTTCCTTGAATCCCCTCTGCGTGATCCCCCGGGGGGCTGATGCCTCGGCTCGACCCGCGAGACTGCCTCCAGAGGCTGCCTCATCGAGTCTTCCCGCTTGCTCCATCAAGATGCAGTATGCCAGTTGGTATTGCCAGAACGTGACTACTCACGGAGAGGAAAATCAGAAAGTGGACCAAGCTGACCAGAGACCGATGT
>JBMUAP010000432.1:0-3421 GCA_049454155.1 Blastocatellia bacterium | reverse complement strand
TGCTTAAAGAAGTAGGCGATGTCGGCGGGGAGGGGGGCGCCCCCCGCCCCGAAGGCCGGTGGAACAGGAGCCGAGGGCAAGGTGGCCTACATCGATACGGCCCAGTTCCGGACCGGCATCGATGAGCTGCGGATCCGCCTCGACACGCTCAACGCGGAGTTCGAGCCGAAGAAGAAGGAGATCCAGTCACTCGAGGAGGAGGTCAACAACCTCAAGAACAAGATCCAGACGCAGGGCAGCACCGTCAGCGTCCAGGTGCGCAACCAATGGGTCGAAGAGGCGACGGAGAAGGAGAAGACCCTCAAGCGCCGTGCCGAGGATTACGAGGCCCTCGGTCAGAAGCGGCTTGGTGAGATCTCCCAGCCGGTCTATGAGAAGGTCGGTCGCTTTCTCGAGCAGTACTGTCAAGCCCGCGGCATCGTCATGGTGCTCGAGGGCGGCGCGGCACAGCAGGCCGGAGTGCTGATCTTTGCCTCGCCCAACACCAACGTCACCGAGGACTTCATCAAGGAGTACAACAAGGCCAACCCGGCTGCCAAGTAGTGGCCCGTGTGACGCCGAGCCCGGTTGATTCTGATCGCCTGATGCCCCCTTCTCGGGAGAGACCAGACGAGTCGAGAAGCCAACCCAAAGATGAGAATACGAGAGACTGGCACGCGAGAAAGCCGGAACGACATCGGTTCTCTCGCGTGCCGATTTTCTTTCTCATCCCGGTTGCGGGAGGGCGTGGCTCCCGTTCGAGGAGAGACCAGCCATGTCGAAGAAGATCCGATTGGGAGACCTCGCCGCACAGCTGGGAGCGGCGACGCAAGGCGATCCTGCTGTCATTGTCGGTGGGGTGTCGTCACTCTCTTCCGTGCAGCCAGGGGAGTTGACCTATGTCGCCGACGCGGCACGCTTGGCCGAAGCGGTAGAGACACCGGCCGCAGCCTTCCTGGTCCCCCCTTCGCTGGCGAGCGAGCCGCGCCTCGCGCACCGGAACCTCCTCATTGCGCGGAATCCCAAACTGGCCTTCGCCCGGGCGATCGCCTTCTTCCACGCGCGGCCGTACCAATCGAGGGGGATCAGCCCGGATCTCGTCCTCGGTGAGGGATCCGCGTTGGGAGCGGACTGCTCGATCCATCCGCGAGTGACGATTGGAGAGGGCTGTCAGATCGGCGATCGGGTGACGCTCCACCCGGGCGTTGTCCTCGGGGATGGCGTCGAAATCGGCCCGGAGACAGAGATCTTTCCGAATGTCACCGTCTATGAGGGGACCCAGATTGGGGCCCGCTGTCGGATTCACAGTGGATCGGTCATCGGAGCCGATGGCTTCAGCTTCACCCCGGATGAGGAGGGGCGGCAGGTCAAGCTGCTCCAGGTGGGGCGGGTCGTCATCGAGGATGACGTCGAGCTGGGCGCCAACTGCTGCGTCGATCGCGGCGGATTCGGGGAGACGCGGATTCGGCGGGGTGCCAAGTTCGACAACCTGATCCAGCTTGGGCACAATGTCGAGATCGGGGAAGACACCGTCGTCGCCGCCCTCGCCGGGTTCTCCGGAGGGACGCGCGTCGGCCGTCGCTGCATCATCGCCGGTCAGATCGGAACCAATCAACACATCTCCATCGGTGACCAGGTTGTCATTACGGCCCGGACCGGCGTTACCAAGAGCGTCGCCGACGGAAAAGTCGTCGGTGGGATGATGCCCGCGATGGACTATCAACAATGGCGCCGTTCGCAGGTACTCTACGCGCGGCTTCCTGAACTCTACGAACGGCTGCGTCGTGTCGAGAAGCAGTCTGCACCGGAATCGCGCGGCGAGTCGTGACCTCCCTGCATTGGCCCACATTGGCCCGCCGTGACCCACCGTAACCCGTAGAAAGAGGACATCCTGGGCAGGGCAGAGGAGGGGGTTCCTCCCCAGACGGTCGCCCCGTCCCAGATTAGAAAAAGAGAGAACGAACATCTCATGGACATCAAGGAGATCCAGTCAATTCTTCCACATCGGTATCCCATGCTCTTGATCGACCGGGTGATCGAACTGGAGCCCCTCAAACGGATCGTCGCCATCAAGAACATCTCGATC
The DNA here is from genome assembly GCA_049454155.1 of Blastocatellia bacterium. Classification (GTDB taxonomy): domain Bacteria; phylum Acidobacteriota; class Blastocatellia; order RBC074; family RBC074; genus CAIOZW01. The sequence continues at coordinate 1,356 of JBMUAP010000432.1, read as the reverse complement.
AACGAGGCCGTCTTTGAAGGGCACTTCCCGGGGGCCCCCGTCTTTCCGGGGGTGATGATCATCGAGGCGATGGCCCAAACGGGAGCCGTCCTCCTCTTTCGCGAGGTGCCGGACAGGGAGAGCAAGCTGATCTATTTCACGGGGATCGAGGAGGCGAGATTCCGTCGTCCCGTCGTTCCAGGCGACCAGTTGCGCATCGAAGCGACCGTGCTCAAGTACCGCATGGGCTATGCCAAGTTGAAGGCGGAGGCCTTCGTCGACGGCCAACTGGTGACGGAAGCAACGATCTCCTCCGTGCTGGCCGATAAGCATCGGCCCTAGCGCCGGATCTCTTCTCCATCCCCAGCTGAGGAACAGATGTCAACGATTCATCCAACGGCGATCGTTCACGCAGGGGCGACCCTCGGAACAGGCGTCTCGATCGGGCCGTACTCCCTGATCGGCGAGGGGGTTGTCCTCGCCGACGAGGTCGAAGTGGCCGGTCACGTCGTGCTGGAAGGCCCCTGCGAGATCGGGACTGGGACCCGCATCTACCCCTTTGCCTCGCTCGGCCAGGCCCCACAGGACCTTAAGTACCGCGGGGAGCCGACCCGCCTGGTGATCGGCAGCCGCAATACGATCCGGGAATACGTGACGATCAACCGGGGAACCGTCGGCGGCGGCGGGATCACACGGGTTGGGGACGACAACCTCCTCATGGCCCAGTGCCACATTGCCCACGATTGCCAAGTCGGTTCACGGAATGTCTTTGCCAATATCGCCTCGCTGGCGGGCCACGTCGTCGTCGAGGATGATGCGATCATCGGCGCATTTGTCGGCGTTCATCAATTCTGCCGGATCGGGACGTACGCCTTCGTCGGCGGGTTCAGCAAGATCGTCAAGGATGCACTGCCCTTCGCACGAACCGATGGGGCGGAGGCCAAGTGTTATGGCGCCAACACGGTTGGGCTCCGGCGAAAGGGGTTCTCGCCCGAGGCGATCCGCGCCCTCCAGCAGGCCTTTCGCTGGCTGCTCGCCGCCCGGCTCAATACGAGCCAAGCGGTCGAGCGGATGCGGACCGAGCTGGCGGGGCAGCCCGAAGTCGAGCGCCTGATCGCCTTTATCGAGCAGTCGACCCGAGGCGTGACGACCCGGTGAGAGGAGAGTCGATGCGTTACGGGCTGATCGCCGGCAATGGGCGCTTCCCCTTTCTCGTGCTCGATGGCGCGCGGGCGGCGGGCGCCGAGCTGGTCGTTGCCGCCATTCGCGAAGAGACCGATCCGGCGATCGAGTCGTTGGCGCCGACGCTTGAATGGGTGGGAGTCGGCCAGCTCAATCGCTTGATCCGCTTCTTCCGCGATCACGGGGTCACACAGG
>JBMUAP010000431.1:0-3432 GCA_049454155.1 Blastocatellia bacterium | reverse complement strand
TCAAAGCTGTCGGACAGGGGGGGCCCGGCGAGATGGGAACGCTCCTCGATATCGAGCAGGCCACGGAAGCCCTCGAGACGGAACTTCGGGAGATCAAAGTCGTCTACGACCGCAGCCAGTTACGCCTTGCCTCCACCCCAACCGGCTGGCCCGTCCGGGGGTATATCTCCGATGGCTTTGGTTCACGGCGCAACCCCTTTGGTGGGGGCGGGTACGAAATGCACTCCGGACTCGATATCGCCACGAACCACGGGGCTCCCATCAATGCGACAGCGGATGGCATCGTCCTCTTTGCCGGTTCGTACCAAGGCTATGGGAATGTCGTGGTCCTCGATCACGGGTATGGATTGACCACCCGCTATGCCCATATGTCCAGTATCGAGGTAGAAGTCGGACAGCACGTGACGCGAGGCAAGAAGATCGGGGCGGTCGGCAGTACCGGCCGCTCGACCGCACCCCACTGTCACTACGAGGTTCGTCTCCACGACCGGCCGGTCGATCCCATCCACTACCTGCCGATGGGGCGATCCTAGCCCTCTCTCCTCAGAGAACGGTTCATTCAGCCACGAACGAGAAAGCCCCGGAGATCCGGGGCTTTCTCGTTCGTGGTGATCGAGGAAGCGGTCGATCAGGAATGGGCCGAGAGCGCGTGATGTTCCTGGAGGCTGATGACAGAGAATCCCTCCGTTTGTCGGAGAGCCGCGATCGCGCTGGTCGCAGCATTGGCACCAGTCAGCGTCGTGAAGGTGACGACCCCATACTGCATCGCCGCACGTCGGATTGCCCGCTCATCGTAGTAGGACGCGCGACCGAGTGGTGTGTTGACAATCAGATCGATCTCGTTGCTCTTGATCAGATCGACGACATTGGGGCGCCCCTCATTGACTTTGAAGACCCGGTCACAGGGAATCCCTGCTTCGCTCAGCATGCTGGCAGTTCCCCGGGTCGCGATGAGACGGAAGCCGATTTCGTGCAGTCGTTTGGCGATCCGGACCGCATTCTTCTTGTCGTTGTCGTTGACGCTGAGGAAGGCCGTCCCGCCGAGCGGGAGGCTGGCATTGCTGCTCATCTGTGCCTTGGCGAATGCCAACCCAAAACTGTCCGCCATCCCCATCACTTCGCCAGTCGAGCGCATCTCGGGTCCAAGCACCGGGTCGACCCCCGGAAACTTGACAAAGGGGAAGACGGGCTCCTTGATAAAGAAATGCCGCACGGGCAGCTCGTCTGGCAGCCCAAATTCCTCGAGTCGCCGACCCGTCATGACCAGGGAGGCCAGCTTCGCCAGCGGGACTCCCGTCGCCTTCGAGACAAAGGGGACTGTCCGCGAGGCCCGTGGATTGACCTCCAGTACATAGACGATATCGTCCTTGATCGCGAACTGGAGGTTCATCAGCCCCTTGACTTCGAGCGACTGGGCAAGGGCTTGCGTATACCTTCGCATGGTGTCGAGGTGTTCAGGCTTGACCATATACGGGGGGAGGACACTGGACGAGTCGCCAGAGTGAATGCCCGCCTCCTCGATATGCTCTTGAATTCCGGCGATGACACAGCGCTCACCATCAGCGAGTGCATCGATGTCGACCTCGAAGGCATCTTCGAGGAAGCGGTCGATCAGCACCGGTCTCTCGGGCGAGGCTGCCACCGCGTGGCGCATGTAGTTCTCGAGGCTGTTCTCGTCGTAAACGATCATCATCGCCCGTCCCCCGAGGACATAGCTCGGACGGACCAGCACCGGATAGCCGATCGAGGCGGCGACACGACGCGCCTCTTCGACGGTGACCGCCGTGCCGTTGATTGGCTGCGGGATGTTCAGTTCGGCGAGGAGCTCCCCAAAACGCTTCCGGTCCTCTGCCAGATCGATCGATTCCGGACTGGTGCCGATGACCGGGACCCCCGCTTGATGCAGCCGCATCGCCAAGTTGAGAGGGGTTTGCCCCCCAAACTGGACGATGACCCCGACCGGCTTCTCCAGTTCGACGATGTGCATGACATCCTCGAAAGTGAGCGGTTCGAAGTAGAGCCGGTCGGAGGTGTCATAATCGGTCGAGACCGTCTCCGGGTTGCAGTTGACCATGATGGTCTCGAACCCGGCTTCGTGCAGCGCGAAGGCGGCATGGCAGCAGCAGTAGTCGAACTCGATGCCCTGACCAATCCGGTTCGGGCCTGACCCGAGAATCATGATCTTTCGACGATCGGTCGGAGCTGCCTCGCACTCCTCCTCATAGCTGGAGTAGAGATAGGGCGTGTGCGACTCGAATTCGGCACCACAGGTGTCGACCCGCTTGTAGACCGGGACGATCCCATTTCGCAGACGGGTCGCGCGGACGTCGTCTTCCGTCGTGCGCAAGAGGTCCGCCAGTCGCGCGTCGGAGAATCCGTAGCGCTTGGCTTCGCGCAGGCGGTCAGCGGAAAGCGTTGGAAGGGTTGCCTGTTGGATCTCGCGCTGCAGATCGACGATCTGTCGCAGTTGGGTCAGAAACCAGCGATCGATCCCGGTCAGTTCGTGGATCTCGTCGACCTTCCAGTTCCGCTCGAAGGCGGCGTGGAGATAATGGATCCGGTCGGAGTTGGGAATGATCAGTTTTCGCCGCAGCGTCTCTTCATCGACGTGGCCGACATAGGGGGATCCTCGCCGTTCGAGCGAGCGCACCCCTTTGAGGAAGGCCTCTTTGAAGGTTCGTCCAATCGCCATGACCTCCCCGACCGACTTCATCTGGGTCCCGAGAACATCCTCTGCTCCTGGGAACTTCTCGAAGGCCCATTTCGGGATCTTGACGACGACATAGTCGATGGTCGGCTCGAAGGAGGCGGGCGTCTTCCGGGTAATATCGTTCGGGATTTCGTCGAGGGTGTACCCGATGGCCAGCTTGGCCGCAATCTTGGCGATGGGGAATCCAGTGGCTTTCGAGGCGAGGGCGGAGGACCGGGAGACGCGCGGGTTCATCTCGATCACCCGCAGCTCCCCGTTGAGGGGGTTGACGGCAAACTGGATGTTCGATCCTCCCGTCTCGACCCCCACTTTGCGGATGATCCGGATCGCCGCGTTCCGCATCTGCTGGTATTCTCTGTCGCTGAGGGTCTGCGCCGGTGCGACGGTGATCGAATCCCCCGTGTGGACGCCCATGGCATCGAAGTTCTCGATGGAGCAGATAATGACGACGTTGTCCGCCAGATCCCGCATCACTTCCAGCTCGAACTCTTTCCACCCGATGATCGACTCTTCGACGAGGATCTCACTGGTCGGACTGGCGGTCAGCCCACGTTCGGCAATCTCCTCGAACTCCTCTCCGTTGTAGGCGATCCCGCCACCTGTCCCTCCGAGCGTGAAGCTAGGCCGGATGATGATCGGAAAGTCGATCTCCTGGGCAGCCCGTTGAGCCTCCTCAAGGGTGTGGCAGAAGCGCGCCTTGGGCATCTGCAGGCCAATCTCAT
>JBMUAP010000430.1:0-3439 GCA_049454155.1 Blastocatellia bacterium | reverse complement strand
AGGGAAATCACCACCGAGGCACAGAGAACACAGAGAAAGCCACCCCAACATTCTCATCTCGGTGACCTCTGTGCCTCTGTGGTTCAATCCTCACTTCCTCACCGTGAGTAGTTACCTTTCTGGAAATCAGTAGGCAAGGCAGAGACTCCAGAGTGGCTCAGACGAGATGTCCGCGCAGGTGGCGAGTCAGCTCGATCACCTTGGTCGCGGCCTCGATGACCTTGACCGAAATGACCCGACGGGAGGTTTTGGCAAGGGCCTCGTTGAGACGGGTACTCGCCTCGACGAGCTGATCGATCGCCTCCGCGACCGTTTCCGGGGTTGGCAACCTCTCCTCTTGGCTGGAGCCACCTGAATCTGACCGGATCTGTCGGGCCAGTTTCTCCATCTCACGAAGGAGCTTCTCGGTCTGTTGCGGGAGCCGGGGACGGGAGGGCCGTCCGGAGGGAACGCGCAGCAGCCGTGTCGATCCCTCGATGAAGGAATGGCCGGCCAACGATTCAACGAACTCTTCGACCTTCTCCCGGAGCTGCCTGCCCCGCTCGACCATCCTGGCGAAGTCCTCTTCTTCGCGCTGAATCTGCATCCGCTTCAAGGTCTCGCGCAGCGCTTCGCTCTGCTCGATTCCTTCCGGCAGGGCCAGCGGATCGCTCACCTTGGTCTGCGCCTGGAGGATGGTCGCCGCACAGAGGAGTACGAGCGGTAGCAGGATGAGGCCGATGCGCATCTGGCACCTCCGGGAAGATCCCGCCCTGGCAGGGAAGAACTCACCCGTCCCGGGTCAGTAGATACAGTTGAGCAGGCGACGCTCCGTCGTCGCCGACTTGCGGCTCAGATCGATCCCAAGGATCTTGCCGGCGAGGCCACGCAGCACCTCATCTTCCAATCGGCCATTCGACTGCCCCTCTACCCACTGGGGGCCGGTGCTGGCGTCGGCATAGCGGCCTTCGATATGGGCGGCGATGAAGATCTGCGATCGATTTTGATCGAGTGGCAGGGCCGTAATCTCCAGGAAATAGCGCCCCTGAGTCCAGCTGCGGACATCGCTGGCCGGCATGGCCGCAAAGTACTCCAAGTTGTTGCGGGTCGTTCCCCCGCGGCTGAAGACGACGGGCTTGGTGCTCAACTTCCCTTCGGAAAGGCGAGTCCGTTCTTCATCCAGTTCGATCTTACATTCCTGGAGGACACCTCGAACCGTCTCGATGATCTTCTCCCGGGGGACGCCGATGGGATACGGGTTGTCCAGTGGGGCCTCGACCTTCGGTCGATTGATCTGAAGTTGGGCCCAGACCCCTTCCGCGCCCGTCGCGAAGATGGCCAAGAGCAAGCTGGCTCTGACCCATTGGCGAGCGGCTCCGCCAACTCCGCACGCTCTTCTCTCCCTCGTCGCTGCCTGTGCCATGGTTCTTCTCCGTGCCTTCTGGGACGGTTCGTCGACCATCCCCATTCAGTGCTGGTCCCTCGTTTCCTCTCAATTAGGCCAATTAGGCCAATTAGGCCAATTAGGCCGATCGGAGAGGATCTCCAACTCTCCTCATCATGACCAGCGAGGGGAGAGACGGACCAACCTTATTTATTCTCTTCAATTCCTGACCATCCTTCTTTCGAACACTGGTAACAATAGCAGCGGCTCCAGGGCAAGGCAAGATCCTTCCGCGAGGCCATTGACGGACAGACAACCTGCGGGAGAGGGTGCGGCGTCGCTCCCATTGGGGAGAGGGGCGAGGCGATCCGTGGGATCTCTCGGGAGATCTCTCGTGTGGGGGGAGGAAGAAGGTTCCGAGCCGTCGATCGGCCGCACTTTTTTGGAAGAGGCTCCTTTCTGTTATCTTCTCCCCTTGTCGGAACTGGACAAACGAAATACAGTACGCTTCAATGAGTTGGGACGCTTCCGAGAATCCACGTCTGCGACCCTGCGAGCAGCGACGCTCAAGAGCCCGGAAATGGTTCCTCCCATTTGAGTTGGGGGAACAGATATGGAAGAGGAGGAACATTCAGGTCTTGTGCGGGAGACCCTTGCGGAACCCCTTGGAGAGAATGGGGTCGGAATTCTGGTCACACCTGGGATTCTGACCTGGGAAGGCGCCGGTAGACCAGTGAGGGTGGGTGAACCTAAGCGGATGGTGGGTGTGGTCGGCGCATAATCGCGGTCCAACGCTGGATTGCGGTGGGGGATGCACCGTAAAACGCGGGGATGCGCCGACCAGACTCTCCCTTCGTCAAGTGATGGCTCACCGGTCCCTTCCTTCCCTTTGTCGTCTTCTGACGTTCAGGTCGATCTTGAGAGATTCTGCGAGGCATGATCAGCGATTATCGGGAGCGATGGAGCCAGTATCAGACTGCGGTCTGGGAAGATCGATGGCGGGCCTCCCAGGGCAAAGGGGAAGGCAACGGATGGATCTCACGAGAGTTTAGCGACCTCTTCACCAACGCCGCCAGCGAGGAGATCCGTCTCCTCCACGAAGAAACCCCTCAAAGTCAGACAACCGAGCGACTGCGCCTGGCGAGGTTGCGTGCCTTCTCGATCGAGGGGCGCATCTCGCACCGACAAGTCGACCTGACCCGTGAGCTGGAACGAGCCCTCGCGGCGGGGTCAGGAGAGGGCGAGGATCTGGCCCGGGAACGGCTGGTCCGCATGACCGAGATGGCCCGCACCGAGGGCTACACCGATTATGCCGACCTTCGCCGCGCTCTTCGCGGGATTGATTACCCGGCGATGGCCCCAGCTACTGAGCGATTGCTCGAATCTCTCCACCGAATCTGGCGAGACCTGCCCGCAAAGGGATGGGGCGGGCCCGACGCAGACTCAGCGTTGATGGATGGTCCCCTTCTCCCTGGGTGGGGTCGCCTGGAGCGTTACCGCGACCTGATGTCTGGGATTGGAGTCCGGACGTGGCAGCAGCCCAGTTTGACCTTCATTCCGGAATCGGCGGCGAATCTGGAGAAGGGGAGAGAGAAGGAAGAGAAGATCGGCTGCTACCCGATCCGCGTGCCAGAAGAGATCCGGGTCGAGCTGCCAGAAGGAGACGGGGCGGCAAGGGAGGGGGCCTTCTGGCGCTCGGTTGGCGTCGCGCAGGCCTATGCCTGGACCTCTCCTCAGCTTGGCTTGGAGTTCCAGCACGTGACCCCCTGGGGGGACCGTGCACTTGAGTTGGCGTGGGCGTGGCTCTTCGAGTCGCTGGTCCGGGACCGACACTGGCTGGCCGAGATGGGCCGCGTTGGCGATTCGAGCGCCCTTCGCCGTTCCCTCTTCAGGCAGCGTCTGCTCCGGTTGCGCGCCGCCGCCGGCTGGTTTCTCTTCAGTTATGCCGCCGTCGGGGGGCGCTCCCCGGGACGTGAGCTGGACGCATATCTCGAAGCGACGGGACGGGCCTTCTCTGCAGACCAGCCCCGACCAAGCTGCCTCAGCGAAGTCAGCCTGACCCTCGCGCCGGCCGAC
>JBMUAP010000429.1:0-3444 GCA_049454155.1 Blastocatellia bacterium | reverse complement strand
CGTTCCAGGCTTATTGTCAATCTTGCACATCGAAACGGAAGTATCGTGTAGAAGAAGATTCGTCACGACTCACGGGATCCATGAGCTTCAAGGGAGCCTCTCGTCTTCGCGATGATCTCTCGGTGGTGCAATCAAGTCTTCCGTTCAGACATTGATCGCTTACTGACGCTGTTCAATTCCCAATCTTCTTCTTGGTGTTCTCCAAGCCTCCATGTGAGCCTCTTCCCGCCCACAGCCTGGGCCCAATTGTTTTTTTTCTCACACGAAGAGACGAAGCCGCTAAGGTTTTGGGTTGGAGCGATCTTCATCCTCCACTTCTTCTTCGTGTCTTGATGATGCCATCATCTCTTACCTTCCGTGAGTAGTGACAAGGATTCTGCTTCCTACTCCCCATTGGAGCCCGAAGAATCCCAGATCTTTCTCGGCTGACCTGTAAAATACCATAAACCCTGGACGTTCCACCGGTTCCTTGACGGACAACTTCCCCTGACGGTACACTTCTGCCTTGCTTCCTGTTCAGCCTTTTCCGAAATGCCCGACGCGGACTCATATAAATACTGATTGATCTTTTGATTGATATTTATTGATGTTTGTTCATTCTTTTCAAGATGCGGATTCGGACGCTTTTGAGACAGGAATGTTGACCGGCTCGCCTTCCGACTGAGGTCGAGATCGAATTGGCAAATGTCACGATGCGAGAACTTTTTTGGGCCATCCAATTGCTAGCCTTTCCCGCCATTCTGGACAGCGTGCTGCGCTTTATCCTGGTTGTCCTCCGATTCCTGCGTCGATCTCGGGGAGGACCTGCCTCCCTGTTCCCCCCGTCCGGGGCGCTGTTGCTGATTGCGGCGCGCAATGAGGCCGCGACGATTGGGGCGACCGTCTCTTCGCTGCGTCCCCTCCTCGAGGAGTGGCCTGGCAGCCAACTCTGGGTAGTGGCGGATCGGTCTGAGGACCTGACAGCGGTCCATGCCAGGGAGGCCGGTGCCACGGTCGTCGAGCGCCTCGCCGGGCCCAACGGAAAGGGAGCGGTACTGCAGTGGTGGTTGAAGAATTATCGCTCTGCCTGGGAGGACAAAGACGCGGTGGTCATTCTCGATGCCGACAGTCGCTTCGTTCCCGGAAGCTTGGCCCGTCTGGGGGAGGCTATGGGGCAAGGAGCCGATGCCGCCCAGGCAATGGTCGCCCCGCTCGCCACGACCTCGACGGGCCGGCTTGCTGGTTGGTCTGAGATCCTCATGCAGCAGATCGACGACGTGGCTCGAACCAGGATGGGCTGGCCCGTCCCCCTTCGCGGGACGGGAATGGCAATTCGCGGAGAACTCCTCGCCAAACTCGCCCCTGCGCTTCACACCGAAGCGGAAGATCTGGAGCTCGATCTCCTGCTCGCGACGGCCGATGCCAAGATCCGATTCGTTCCCGAAGCGGTTCTCCTCGATCCCAAGCCGCAGCGGGCAGTCGGTGCCTCCCGTCAACGGGCACGCTGGTTGCGGGGACAACTGGCCGTCCTGCGGGATTATCGGGGTAACCTCTGCTCCTTGTGGGCAGGTCGTCGAGAAGGGTCCCGCAGTCGTCTCGGGGATCTCTTCCTTTTTCCACTCCTCTTTCTGCGCCCGAAAGTCCTGCTGATCTGCCTGCGGGTTCTGCTGCTGCCATTCGCACCTCTCGTGGCGGGACTCGGCCTGCTGCTCGATCTGGTCTACTATGGGGCGGGTCTGCTGGTGGTCGATCGTCCCCGACAGTATGCGCTCGACCTGCTCTCGCTGCCGATCTATCTCTGGATGTGGGGAAGAAGCCTCGGGGTGGCCCTACTCCATCGTGGCCGGCAAGGCTGGTTGCGGGCCGGACGGTAAGACATGAAGATCCTCTTTCCCTACTTGGCCCGTTGGCATTCCGCCAATCGCAGCCGCTATCACCAGCTTCTCACGCATCTTTGTCAGCGGGGCCACCAAGTCTTCCTGCTGACCGCTCCCCCGATGGCGATTGGTGACATCAGCCAGGATCTCCCGGCCCGCAATCGCCTGCCAACAATCGCTCCCCATCCACCCTTGCCCGAAGGAATGAGCCTGGACGAGATTCACGGCCCACCTCCCCTCGACCGCTTCTGGCAGTGGGGAGGACCGCAGACCAAGCTGCTCAAGAAAGGGGTCCTCGCCCTTGCCTCGATCCCGCAAATCCGTCGAACGCTCCGCGAGAAAAAGATCGACCTTCTTTTTCTTTACAACCTGCCCCAGGTCCCCTTGCTCGATCTGGTCGACTGCCCGGTCCACTTTGATCTGGCCGACGATCTGGTGGCGATGATGGAGGGGGAAGGGCGGACGCTCTTCCGGTGGGGAGGGCGTCAGGCGGCCTCCGCGGTTCAGACCAGGATGTTGGAGAAGGCCACGACCGTCACCGTCGCATCGCAAGTCCTCGCCGAGCAGGTCAATCGTCGAACCCTCTTCCTGCCCAATGGCGCTGACCTCATCGAACTGGACCAGATTCCGTCTCCCCAGCCTCAAGAGATGGATCCGTGGGGCATCGGGCCCCTGCCGCGCCCAGTCATCGGCTTTGTCGGGGCCTTTGAGTATTGGGTCGATCTGGAGCTGGTCTTGGCCGTCGCCACCCGTCTGCCGGAGATGGCCTTTCTGTTGGTAGGGGGAGGACGGCGCCTCGCGGAACTCCAGCGTCGGATCCAAGAGCTCCAACTTCGCAACGTCCATTTGACGGGACCGCAACCTTATTCTTTGGCGATGCAGGCGGTCCGGCGCATGGACGTCTGTCTACTCCCTTTCACCCATTCCGCTGTCTCAGATGGATCATGCCCGCTCAAGCTCTTTGAGTACGCTGCGCTTCGTCGGCCCATCGTCAGCACGACGACGACCGAAGTGGGGCGACTCGGAGAGGGATGGGTCTTCTTTGCTGATCAGCCAGAAGAGGTGGCAGCGACGCTCCAACGCATTCTCACCGATTCCTCGACTACCGCCGCGGCGGTGGCGAAGGGCCGGGAGTTGGTCGAGGCCACCTATCAATGGCCGCTCTTGGCGGAACGTTTCGAGGCCTACCTGCTCCAGGAGGGACTTCCAACCCATTCCTAGCGGTTTGGGGCAGACTCTTCCGTGGCAGACGGGGGGATGACTTCCACTCCCTCCAGCCAGGATAGGTTGGTACGTGAATCGACCAGCAGTCGCGCCGCGATTCGGTCTCCGGCGCGAAGGGACGAAAGCACCTGCTCATCCGGGATCGAGAACCCCATCGTCATCGGCTTCATGTAGCCCGGAATCTCTTCGTGGGCGATGACCGCCCGCTTCCGGCCGAGATCGATCGTCTCCACCCGCCCGCGCAAGCTGTACTCCCGGAGACCATCTCCTCCAGTTCCTGTCTGGGAAGCCTTTTCTGAACACCCCCCAGTCATCATCCAAAGCCCCCCCACCAGCAACCAGCCGCAGGTCAGGCGCCACATTT
>JBMUAP010000428.1:0-3449 GCA_049454155.1 Blastocatellia bacterium | reverse complement strand
CGCTAGTCGAGACGCTCTCTGCCACCTTGGCCGGTGGTTCCGCCACCCAATCGATCAAGACGCGAGGTTCCCCTTATGCGATCCAATCAGGCAGCGCAGCCGCAGCAATGGCGACGACGACTCGGTCTCCTCTTCTTGGTCGTGGGCGGCTTCGCGGTCGCCCAACCGGCCCGGGCCCTCCCGGACTACCTGAAGGTCTTCGCCACCGATCCGCTTTCGCGGCCAGAACTGCGCACGCAGTGTGCGGTCTGCCACGTCGATCCAAGCGGGGGCGGCGAGCGGAATCCCTTCGGCCGCGCCTTCGCCGCTGCTGGCCACACCATCACACCGGCCCTCCGCCGGGAGTTCCCTGCCCTGTTTCAACAGGCGACGGTCCCACCCGTCCGCTTTGTCGAAGGGGATGCCGAGGCGATCGTCACCATCGACGGGCGCGAATACGCGATCAATACCCGCACCAAGACCGTGCGTGAGCTGGAGGCGCCCGCCCCTCCCCCTGCCACCCGGGAGGAGGCCAGGGTCGCTCCTCTACCGACCCAGTCGGTGGCCAAGTCCGACTCCGTCTACCGGGCCGCGGATCTCAGGCTCGTCAACCTCCCGACGGCGATCCCGATTCCGAAGGGATCCCTCTGGACAGACTTCACACACCGCTTCCCGTTTGGGAGACCGACCAATGTCGAAGGGCTCTTCGGGCTTGACGCCCTGGCGCTCCCGTCGTTCGGATTTGTCTATGGCTTGACGGATCGGATCCAGCTCGGCGCCTACCGCTCTCCCGGTGACCTCGGCCGACCGATCCAACTGACGGTCGGCGCCAGCCTCTTCAGCGAGCAGCGCGGGGACGCGCTCTCGACCATGGTCCGTTTTGGCGTCGAGGGGCGCGACAACCTGCGGCGGCAGTTCACCACCAGCCTCGAAGCGACCGTCGCGCGGAGCCTGACCCGCCACGCCCAACTCTACGTCGTCCCGACACTCTCCTTTGGTGACCGGCCCTTCATTGCCGACCTGACCAGCGAGACGCCCGGGACGACCGCCTTCGCGCTCGGGGCCGGCCTCGCCGTCAACATCCGCCCGAGCGTCGCCCTGCTCGGCGAGGCCAACTACCGGTTGACGGAGGCGGCCCGCTACCGCGAGATCGGCCTGGGGATCCGCCGACCTGTCTATGGCTTCGGCATCCAGAAGGCCAGCGTCTCGCGGCGACACGCCTTCACCCTCACCTTCAGCAATGGCCCCGGGACGACCCTCTCGCAACGGTCGCAGACCCGGGGCCTCTACTTTGTCGATGACAGCCTCCGTGGGCTGACCATCGGGTTCAACCTCTCCCGCCGCCTCTTCTAGGGGCCTAGCGACGCCGCTTCGAGTAGCGCTCGAGGGTGGTCGGAAAGATCTTGACGTCGGCCGGGCTGGCGAGATCTCCCTTGAGGATCGCCTCGGCCTTGACTCCTTCGCCGTAGACGGCCTCATTGTTCTTCGTCTCTTGGCGAATGACGGTCCCCTTCAGCTCCAACCCGGCAAAGAGCCCTTTGCTGCGGGAGTAAGAGAGGATCTGGGCATCGAGCCGCAGATCGGTCGCGGCCCCGACTTGGCGTCCAACCGGCCCCGCCGCAACAGAGGCGTCTCCGCCCATCTCAAACTTGCTCTTGAGGAGGCTCTTCATCCCGTCGGAGGAGACGAAGAGCAGGACGAAGTCGGTCGATTGCGCGCCGATCTGCAGGCCGAAGCTCCCTCCAGCCAGTTCGAAATAGGCCGGGGCGCTCCAGCCCCCTTTGGCGCGGCAACTGGCGACCCCGCGCCCCCCGCGACCTCCAATGATGAAGCCGCCTTTGATGACATCGGGAAAGACCGCGACGCAGACAGCCTTGTCAAGAACGCCCAAGGGAATCGAGTTGTCGGTGGTTGCCATGATCTCTTTGAAGACATCGGAGGCCTTCTGCGCCTGCTTGATCGCGTCCTTCTTCTGTGCGTAGCCCTCACCCGTCAGCCCGACGAGCAGGCCGACGAGCAGCACGAGGATGACTCCCAGCGTCGTTCGATTGCGTTTCATTCTGGTTCCTCCTTGGTCTGTTCTTTTTCTGAGAAATTCCGCGGCTCGAGGATCCGAATCCTCCAGCAGACGTGTCTGCCCACTCACGGAGCGACATAGACGAGTCTCCCACCGAGGATGGTTCGCGCCACCGAAAGGTCCGCTTCGAGAATGGCGAGGTCGGCGTCCTTGCCGACTTCGATCGAGCCCTTGTGATCGGCGACGCCGCAGAGGCGTGCCGGATTGGTCGAGGCGACAAAAGCGGCATCGGAGAGGGACATGCCGGTGAAGGCCATGGCATTGCCGACGGCGTGGTTCATCGTCAGAACCGACCCGGCGATCGTCACCCCATCCGGGAGCGTGCAGAGGGGCCCACGGACCTCGATCTGGAAATCGCCGAGTTGATAGTTCCCGTCGCCCTTCCCTTGGGCAGCGGTCGCGTCGGTGATGAGGGTCAGCCCATCGCGCCCCTTCGACTGCCAAGCGAGCTGGGCCATCCGTGGGTGGACGTGAACCCCGTCACAGATCAGCTCAGCCTGAATGCCCGGCTCGAGGAGGCAGGCGGCGGCGAGCCCAGGAGTGCGGTGGTGGAGCCCCGACATGGCATTGTAGAGATGGGTCGCACGGGTGGCTCCCGCCTCGATCGCCGCCAGTGCCGTCTCGTAAGTGGCCATTGAGTGGCCAAGCGAGGGGGCTACCCCCGCCTCGACCAGCAAGCGGATCAGCTCCATCCCTCCCGGCAGCTCCGGCGCGAGGGTCATGACCTTGACCCGGCCACCCGCCGCCAAGAGGAGCTCCCTCGCCTCTTCCGGGTCCGGATCGCGGATGCCCCATTCGGGCTGCGCCCCCTTGAAGCGGACATTGAGGTAGGGACCTTCGAGGTGCAGCCCCAGAATCGCCGCTCCGGCCGCTGCCGCATCGGCGGCCGAGTGGGGCGAGGACTCGGCGGCAAGGGTCGCCTCGATCGCGCGCAGGAGATCCTCCCGGCGAGCCGCGACCGTGGTCACCAGATACCCGGTCGTCCCATACCGCAGCAGGTTCCGCGAGATGCGGTGGAGCCCCTCCGCCCCGTCCGCCATGACGTCATCCCCACCACTTCCGTGAAAATGGGTGTCGATGAAGCCCGGCATGACGATCTGGCCCGTCGCGTCGAGGATCAGGGAGTCTGGCTCTGGATCTGCTCCATCCCCGATTCTCCCCACGTAGACGACTCGGCCCTCCTCACACAGCACGACCCCACGGTCGATCTCCCCTTCCGGCGTAATCACCCGCCCTCCGACAACTGCCAGCCTTCCTGCCCCCATCTTCTTCCTCCATTCCAAGGTTCAGCCTTCTGTCCCAAGCGCGCCTCTCTGCCCCAGAGAAGAACGCAAGACATATGCCCAGAAAGCGACTATACTCTTTTTTTTCAGGTACGTCCCCGACTTGGTCC
>JBMUAP010000427.1:0-3459 GCA_049454155.1 Blastocatellia bacterium | reverse complement strand
AGATAGGGTCCATTGAAGTTCATTGATGCCGTGAGTAGCTACCAATCTTCTTCTCAGTGATCTCTGTCTTTCTGATGCCATTTACTCGTACGTTGCCCCATCGCAAAATTCGTCCTAATCTTCTTCTCGGTGTTCTCTGTGCCTCTGTGGTGCAATCATCTCTTCGGTTCTGACGTTGATTGCTTGTGGGCCCGGCCCGCTTCCCGACCTTCTTCTCCGTGAGTAATTACCATGACACAAATGACCACCATGCGACGATTCTGCGGACTGATCATTCTTCTTCTGGTGGGGCTGGGAGGACTGGCCTTCGGGCAATCCCCTGCCCCGGCGCCCCCCGCATCATCGGCGGTCGAGTTGCGGGCTGGGTTGGCCTCAGTGGCCATCACGCCGAGCGAGCCGATGTGGATGGCCGGCTATGCGGCACGGACGGAACGGTCTCAGGGAGCCCTGCACGACCTTCAGGCGAAGGCGCTGGCCCTTGAGGACAAGGAGGGCGACCGGATCGTCATCGTCTCCTGCGACCTCCTCGGTTTTCCGCGTGACCTCGCCGCACGGATCGCCGAGCGTGCCGAGGACGAGTTCCAGCTGCGCCGGGAGCAGTTGCTCCTCAACGCCTCCCACACGCACACCGGACCGGTGGTCGAGGGCTCACTCGTCGGGGCCTACGAGCTGACCCCGGAAGATCAAACAAGAATTCGCGCGTACACGCAGCGACTCGAAGACTCGATCGTCGGCGTCATCGGCCGAGCACTGGCGGGACTGGCTCCGGCTCGGCTCTCCTTCGGGAACGGGCTGGCCGGGTTTGGCATGAACCGGCGAGTGCCGACCCCGAAGGGGATCGTCGGGGGAACCTACCCCGAAGGAGTGGGCGACCGGGACGTCCCGGTGCTGCGCATCGACACGCCGGAGGGGAAACTGCGGGGAGTCGTCTTTGGCTACGCCTGCCACAACACGACGCTGACCGCGCAGTTTGTACAGTTCAGCGGGGACTATTCCGGATTTGCCTCATTGGCGATCGAAAAGGACCATCCCGGTGCGACGGCTCTCTTCCTCGCGGGCTGTGGGGCAGACGTCAACCCGGCGCCACGCAGTCGGCTCGACTTGGCAGAAGATCACGGACAGGAGCTGGCACAAGCGGTCGAGTCGGTGTTGAGCGGGCAGCGAACCTCTGTCAACGGAAGGATTCGGACGGCCTACGACCTGGCAGCCCTCCCCTTTGCCACGCCGCCAAGCCGCGAGGAGTTCCTCGCGCGGAGCAAGGACGAGAACCCCTACCTCCGGCGCCACGCCGGGCGGATGCTCGCCCGCTTGGAGAGCAATGGCCGACTCAGTCGCGAATATCCGTGTCCGGTCCAGGTAGTCCGGATCGGGGAGGACTTCACCCTGGTCGCGATCGGCGGTGAGGTCGCAACCGACTACGCACTTCGGCTCAAGAAGGAGTTACCGGGGCGAGTCTGGGTGGCAGGATACAGCAACGATGTCTTTGGATATGTGCCCTCGGCGAGAATGTTCCCGGAGGGCGGCTACGAGGTCAACGAATCGATGATCTACTACGATCATCCCGGCCCCTTCATCCCGGAGATCGAGGAGATCATCATCCGTCGGATCAACAAGCTGATCGTACAGATGCGTCGTACCCCCGCGGGCCCGGCCAAGAGATAGCCCATATGCGCCTTGATCGTCGATGTTACTTTCTGGCTCTGCTGAGCCTGGTCTGGGTGACTCCCGCCCTCGGGCAGCCCCTGCTGGAGCGAACGTTCCAGATCACAGAGGAGTCCGAGGTGATCCTGACGCTGACGGCGAGTTCGCCGCGTGCCTCGTGGGTTACCCGAGGGCGTGAGGCAGCCGCAGTGCGACTCTTCGTCGATGGGCAGTATCAGCAGGACGTGCTGCTCTACGGTGGCGAAGCCCCCTTCGATTATGTGGTCTCACTCGGACGGTCCTTGCCAGGCGAGCACACGCTTCGCGTCGAGCACCACCTCCCCTTGAGCGCTTCAGGCTCGGAACGGCCCAAGGTCGCAGCGGCACGCCTCGACCAGATCCCCCGCCACCAAGCAGAGTTCCTTCCCCTGGCCTATGCCCCAGTCCTCTACGCCCGTCCAGACACGATCGGGCGGTTCAGCGATGTACCCCTCCTGATGTACTACGAGAGAGAGGCCGGGGAGAGCGGCAGGAAGGTCTATCGGTACACGGTGATCTTCAGCAACGAAGATGGAGGGACCCAGACGAGTGGCCTCATGGCCCGCTGGGGGCGCACCACCGACATCGAATGGGTCAGCGAGGTTCACCTCGACGCGCAGGGTCGGCTGGTCCGCCAGCTCTTTCAAGGAGTCAACCACGAGACCAAGCCCTTCTCGGGCGAGAGTGAGGCCAGTCACCCGCTGCTCCAGATCGCCTCGGTCAACAACAACTTCGCGGATCAACGGAAGAGCGAAATACGCTTCGCCCTGCGCCCGATCCCAGTCGATCTGAGCCGCTCCTCCCGCGAAACGGTCATGGATGCCCACCCGTGGACCTACCGGGTCATGGCCGAAGAGATGATCCGCGAAGCGAAGATCACGACGGAACGTACGCTCGGACAATCGATCCGGGACCTTCGCGACTACCTCTACCTCGATGCCCAGTCGTCCCAACTGAATGGCGGCGCGGTCAGTTTCGCCGTCAAGCTGACGGGAGATCCCCGCTGGTACGTCTCCGATCTTGGCATCCCTTCCTACAAGATCGAGCGGTGCGGCCACTACCGAACCACGATTCTGCTCCCATCCGGAACGCGCCCCGAACAGGTCGAGCGGCTCGCGGTCCGCTGTGACCTGCCCAGCAACCCGCGGAGTGGCTCCGATGTCGCCCGGGCAGCGACCGCCCGCTGTGAAGTCGGTGCGATCAATCGCCTCTTCTTTCTCGATCCGACATTTCGGCCTGGAGTGGGCGTACCGGTGCGATTCTCCCCGCTCCAACTGGCTTTTGGGGAAGTGATCGAGCTCCCGATCGATTCGCGGTAACGAGAATGGAGGACGGTCTCGAATGAAGCTCGACTACGCGGTGCTGCGGGCGGTCAGCCCGGGGATGGTCAACTGTCAACTGACCTTTCTCGAACGGGCTCCGATCGACTTGGCCCAAGCCGAAGTGGAACACGCCGGGATCGTCCAGATGCTCTTGGCCGAGGGAAGAACCGTCATCGTTCTGCCGGCCGACCTATCCCTGCCCGACTCGACGTTCACGGAAGACACCGCGATCCTCCTCGAGGAGGCGGCCGTCATCACCCACCCGGGAGCCATCAGTCGGCGACCGGAGACGGCGGCGATTGCGAGCGTGTTGGGGCGGTTTCGACGCCTGCTCTGGATGAAGGGCCCAGGAACGCTGGATGGCGGGGATGTCGTCCGCATCGGACGGACACTCTTTGTCGGGATCGATACCCGCACCAACGAGGCGGGCATTCAAGAGCTCGAGTCGCTCGTCGCT
>JBMUAP010000426.1:0-3460 GCA_049454155.1 Blastocatellia bacterium | reverse complement strand
GATGAGGGGCGAGGGATGAGGGGCGAGGGGTGAGGGGTGAGAGAAGGAATGGGCGAATGTGTGAGATCCGCTTCTTGAAAAACCTCCTCGCCTTCGCGTGAGATGAACAACCGGGCCCTTCCCGGGAGGGAAGAGTCTCACACAGAGACGCGGAGAGAAGAACTTCTACTCAGATTGGGGCAAGACGATTGTGACTCATACTACCTCTCCCATCCTTCCTGGCGCCACGATCGGCGTCCTCGGCAGCGGTCAGCTGGGGCGTATGTTCGCGATTGCGGCGCGCCGCATGGGTTATCGCGTCCACACCTTCTCCCCGGAGACAGACACGCCGACCGGGCAGGTCGCCGACGTTGAGATTCGAGCCCCCTACGACGATCTCTCCGCCGTACGGAGCTTTGCCGCCGGGGTCGATGTCGTCACCTTCGAGTTTGAGAATGTCCTCTCGGCGACCGCCGAAGCGGCGGCGGAGTATGCGCCGGTTCGGCCCAGCGGTGCCGTCTTGCACTGCACGCAGAATCGGTTACGCGAGAAACGGTTTCTCTCCGGGCAGGGGTTCCCGGTCACCCCCTTCCGACCGGTCAATTCGCTGGAGGAGCTGCAGGCGGGGTTGGCTGAGTTCGGGTGTCCCTCGATCTTGAAGACGGCTGGGTTCGGATATGACGGGAAGGGGCAGTCCCGCATTGGGCATCCCGGGGAGGCCGCCGCCGCGCTGGAGGCTGCTGGGCAGCAAGAGATGGTCCTCGAGGCACTGGTCGACTTTGCCGCCGAGCTTTCGGTGGTGGCCGCGCGCGGGCTCGACGGGCAGGTGGTCCATTGGGGAGTGATCGAGAACATTCATCAGCACCATATTCTCGACCTCTCGCTCGCCCCGGCCCGCATCGATCCAGCGATTGCCCGCGAGGCGGTCGAGATCGCGCAGGCGGTCCTCGAATCGCTCGATGTCGTCGGGGTGCTCTGTGTCGAGTTCTTTCTGACCCGGAAAGGCCGCCCGCTGATCAATGAACTGGCCCCGCGTCCGCACAATTCTGGCCATTTGACGTTTGACGCCTGCGTGACGAGCCAGTTTGAGCAGCAACTCCGGGCAGTCTGTGGTCTCCCGCTCGGCGCGACCGATCTTCTCCGTCCGGCAGCGATGGCCAACCTGCTCGGCGATCTCTGGGAGGGAGGCCCGCCGAACTGGGTGGCGGCCTGCGCCTTCCCCAGCGTCAAGCTCCATCTCTACGGCAAGCCCGACCCTCGTCCCGGCCGCAAGATGGGCCATCTCACCGCGCTCGGGGCCACGGTCGAGGAGGCGGCCTCCCAGGTCGAGGCGGCTCGCCGGTCCCTGCGCTCCCAGTCGCGCTGAGCTGTCCCGTTCTTTGGCCCGTTCTGGGGCCCGTTCTGCGGTTAGCCCCCCTGCCGCTTCCCGAGTGATCGCTTTGCAAAAAGCGGACCCACTGATTATGATCTCCCTTTTGATGGGAAGGGGGATCGCGTCATCCATCTGACCGGAAACTGACCGGAAACCTCCTCCCACGAGTGAAGAGCACGGAAGCGTCGAGACGGGGAAGCCCGTTTCCTTCGCTCCGCCCTAGAGAGAGCAGAGACCTGCCCAGGAGATTGCAAAGGGAGACTGGATCAACATGGCTGAGCAAGCTGAGCAGACTGGACCGTTTGATGTGACGGTGATTGGTGCCGGGCCGGGTGGCTACGTCGCGGCAATCCGTGCCGCCCAAGTCGGATTGAAGACGGCAATCATTGAGCGTGATCAGGATCTGGGGGGCACCTGCCTTCTCCGAGGATGCATCCCGACGAAGGAGTTGCTCCACTCCGCGCACGTCTATGACCTTGTCTCGGACCCGGACGAGTTTGGGGTCAGCATCGAAGGCTTCAAGCTCCACTTCGATAAGGTCATGGCACGCAAGAACAAAGTGGTCGGCCGGCTCTCCAAGGGGGTTGAGTTCCTCATGAAGAAGAACCGCATCACGGTCTTCAAAGGGCACGGCCGTTTGGAAGGGAATGGACGGGTGACGGTCACCGGGGCGGATGGCGCCGTCCGGGAGGTGCCAACGCGCCACGTCATCCTGGCGACCGGTTCGGCTCCGCGTCTGCTGCCCGGCGTCGAGGTCCAGTCCCCCAGGGTCGTCACCAGCGACCAGTTGCTCGATTTTGACCACGTTCCGAAGTCGATGGTCGTGCTCGGCGCCGGAGCGGTTGGCGTCGAGTTCGCCTCCGTCTTCAAGCGCTTCGGTTCAGACGTGACGATTCTCGAACTTCTTCCCCGCCTTGTCCCGATCGAGGATGAGGAGACCTCCGCCGAGCTGCAGAAGTCGTTTCGCCGCCGCAAGATCCAGGTGATGACCAGCACGCGCTTCGAGTCGGTGACCGTCCACCCCGACGACGTCGAGATCCACTACACCGGAAGTGATGGGAAGCCGGGAACACTTCGCGCCGAGACGCTTCTCATCGCCGTTGGACGACGTCCCGTCACCGATGGGCTCGGTCTGGAGAAGACCCGCATCGCCACCGATCGGGGCTACATCCAGGTCGACGAGTTCATGCGAACGGCCGAGCCGAATGTCTACGCCATTGGCGATGTCATTCCGACGCCTTGGCTGGCGCATGTTGCCTCGAAGGAGGGGTGTGTCGCGGCTGAGCACATTGCCGGGCGCAATCCACGACCCATCAATTATCAGTTGGTCCCCAACTGCACCTACTGTGAACCGGAGATCGGCAGCGTTGGGTTGACCGAGGCCAAGGCCCGCGAGAAGGGATACGAGGTCAAAGTCGGAAAGTTTCCCTTCTCCGCGCTCGGCAAGGCGATCATCCTCGGAGAGACAGAAGGGTTCGTCAAGGTAGTCAGCGACGCGCGTTATGATGAGGTTCTCGGCGTTCACATCATGGGCCCTCACGCGACGGATCTGCTGGCAGAGGCCTGCGTGGCGCTCGGTCTGGAAGCGACGACCGAGGAGCTTGGCCACATCATGCACGCCCATCCGACCCTCTCCGAGGCAGTGATGGAGGCTGCTGAAGCGGTCCACGGAATGTCGACAAGTATCTGAAGAGACCATGCGGGAGGATCTTCCGCAACGATTCCGCGACTGGGAGCCAGATTCCCGACCGAGTTCGCGAGGCAAGGTTGCCAATTCAAGGAGTGAGACATGGCTATGGATGTGCTGATGCCCCAGATGGGCGAGTCAATCGCCGAGGGTACGATTGTCAAATGGTTGAAAAAGGTGGGAGAGAGCGTTCAGCGGGATGAGCCGTTGCTCGAGATCTCCACGGACAAGGTCGACGCCGAGATTCCTTCTCCCGCCGCGGGGACCCTCGTCGAGATTCTGGCGAAGGAGGGCGAGACCGTTCACGTCAATTCCGTGATTGCCCGCCTCTCTGAGGGGGGAGGCGCGGCTGTGCCGGCCCCGGCGCCGGCGGTCGCCGAGGCCCCTGCCCCAGCCGTCGCTCCGGCTCCCGCTGCCGCTGC
>JBMUAP010000425.1:0-3477 GCA_049454155.1 Blastocatellia bacterium | reverse complement strand
CGTCCGGCTCACTGACAAACCGGGCGATCCGCTCACCATAGGACTGGACGATCGCGACAGTTCGATCGGTCGACCCTCCGTCGACCACGATGTACTCGATGTGGGGATAGCGCTGGGAGAGGACCGACTCGATCGCGCCGGCGAGGTGGGCTTCACTGTTGAGGCAGACGGTGATCACGCTGAAGGTCAGCGGCGAGGGAGAAGGGCCTCCCGAGCCAATCATCGACATCGAATTGGATCTCTCGTCTGGCGCTGCCATCGATCTGCTTCCCTCTCGCTTGTCAGGGGCTTGACGGGCCACGTGACTGGCCTGATCATCCCACTTTGCCGTTCGATCGGCCCGTTGTCCAGACCAAATCGCCCAGAGAGGAGTCCATTCATCTTGAGAGAGATTGTCCCGCCGGCCAAAGATCCCACGCGAAGATCGAGAAGAGACGCCAGGTGGCTTTCTGGGAATCAGGCGGCTTCCCGCTTCGCCCTTCTCGGACTGGCCCTCACGTGGTGTGCGATCCTGGGCTTGATGGACAGATCCAGGGCTGTCGTGGTCTTGGCCCAGATACCCCCTGCGCCAGCCACCCCTACTACCCCACCCGGCCCTACCACCCCGCCCACCCCTTCATCGGTCGGAGGTGGGAGTGGAAACAGCGAGGGGATTCTCGATACGCGGTGGACGGCCAGGTCGAGGGACCGCTATCTCCCCCGACGGGACACGCTGCAGGCGGTTGATGTCGGTCCCCGGTACCTGCACCTGCTGCTGGGGGGCTTCGATCAGGGAGCAGGCCTCCCGCTTGGAGTTGAACTGACCACGGCGAACCGCATCCGGGGGGTGGAGCTGCGCGCCCGGGCCATCAGCTCGACCCGCCTCTATCAGCGGTTCGAACTGAGCGTCTACCTTCCGCGATTTCTCGACGACCGCACCCACCTCGACCTCTGGGCCAGCTACCGGTTACGGACTCGGGACAACTTCTTCGGAATCGGGCCGCAGGCCCCATTGTCGCCTGAGACCAACTTCGCGCAGGATCAGCGCGGCTACCATGCCCAGTTGAGTCGGGAGTTCGCGCCGCGCTTCCTCGCCGGTCTGACGTTCTACACCGCCAACAGCAACGCCTATCCGGGACGGGAGAAGGGAACGAACGACCTTCCCATCGGACAGTTGGTTCCCGAAGGGGGGCTCCCTGGGCTCCATTCAGCCGTGCAGACCATCGGGTGGGGAGGCTTTCTCGACATCGATCGTCGGAATGACGCGCGAGGCCTCACCCGGGGAGGCTCGCTCTCGCTGCGATTGCTCGATGTCACCGGCCTCGGACGGACTCCCCAACCACCGAACGGACCGGCGTCGAGGGCGAGAGCGGGCTGGCGGGAACTGGAGCTCGACCTGCGTGGGTACCTGCCCCTCGGCAGTGACTTCACCTCGCTCGCCGTCCGCCTCTTCAGCGACCAGCGGCACGTCAAAGCCGATCGAATGATCCCCTTCTATGAGCTCCCCTGGTTGGGCGGACGCAACCACCACCGCGGATTTCGCAACTTCCGCTATCGTGGTCGCCACTCCCTCCTCTTCACCATCGAGCCACGCCAGACGATCTGGAAGCCAACCGAGACACGTGGAATCGACCTCTTCGTCTTTGGAGATGCCGGGCAGGTCTGGGGCGGCCCCGACGGGCGTTCCATCCAGCCAGCTGCCAGCCCGAGCGAGCCATTCGCCTGGGCCCGGTTTCGCTATGGCCTCGGCGGAGGAGTCCAGTACCGGCTCAATCCGAGGACCGCCTTCCGCTTGGACATCGGGGGAAGCCGGGAGCAGCCCATGGCCTTCCTCTCCTTCTCCCGCGGCTTCTGAGAGAGGAGTGCGCCCCGTCCCCCTTCACCTGGAAGTCATCCCAAAACCTTGAAGGCGGTGTCGAACTGCTGTTCCCAGACATTGCTCACACGAAGAGACAAAGGCACGAGGTTTTTTGGTCGTTCAAAGCCTCCTTCATTTTGATTGACGCGAAGATCGGAAAAGAGAAATGTACGGGAGAAAGTTTCTCAACCGACGGTCTGCACGGTTGACGACCAGCCTGAACAGCTCTGCCTGATCTTTTCGTGTCTTCGTGCCTTCGTGTGGGATCATTCCATTATTCATCGCTCTCCCCTGGTTTCTGGATAGCCTCTAGGGACTCTGAACAGGGAGGATTGGCATCTCATACACGACCGCACGGGTGATGGTCAGGACGTGCAGGTTGTGCCCTGCCCGGAATCCAGAGAGGCTGTCGGTCAGTAGAAGGCCGGAGATCCCGCTGTCATCGACGGTGGCCAGCCGCATCCACCCAGCGCGACCTGCTGGAATCAGCCGGTCGTAACGAGGTGTCGTGCGGGGAAACTGGTTTCCCAGAAGGCCACGTAGCTGTCGGCCTCCCATTGGAAGCTGGAAGCTCGCCGCGACCTCGCGGTCATCATAGAGGAGTCCGAAGAGGGATTCGGTGGGGGTAGTGTCCCCACCTCCCAGTGCCCCTCCGAGTCGATTGACTACCAGCCAAGCCCGCTGGCCATCAGCTGGTGAACCCAGCCCGTTGACGGCCAGCGCACGCCCGAAAGGGGCATACATCTGCCCATCAAAGCGCAAGGGAACGGTCGACGCATCCGCCGAGCAGGGCATCTCTCCTGTCGCGAGGGCGGGCACTCCGATGGCCCCCACAAGGGCGGAGGCCCCTCCGTCAAACCGAACGGCGACCTCGCCAATGAGGTGATTGAATCGCCTGGGGCAGCCCCTCGCATCGACGGCCACTGCCAAGAGGCTTCCGGTCACGCCCGGGTCGACCTCTCCCGCCAAAAAACTGAAGGTCTGATTGGGCGAGAGGGATAGCGATTGCTGCGCAACGCCGCCGCTCGTCCCATCCACAAAGAAGAGTTGAACGAAGACCGGAGAGGTCGGGTGGGTATTGGTCAAGGCGATCCGGCTCTCTTCACCCGGCAGTCTGCCTGCCGCTGAATGGTACAAGTTGAAGAGCAGGACACTCCCGGCAAACTGTGCCCCAGCCGCCCGTGTCGATGGCGGCAGGATCCCGGGCCCGGGCGGAGAACAATTGATGGTCAGACAGTGGGGAACAGACCCGGTCGTGGCCCCACCTGCCGTCGCCTCGGCCGTCAGGCAGAGCGGCTCCCCGGTGGGTAAGACAGGGGAGACTCGCAACTGGTAGACGACCCGCACCGCCCCCCCTGCCGCCACCTCTCCGCTCCATTCAAGAGCCGTACTGGGCCCGACGCAACCGACCATGTCTGGGGAGCAGATTCCAGATACCTGCTCAAGCCCGGCGGGAAGTCGCAGCACGAGTGCGACGACCAGCTTCGCCGCTGAGCCATTGGTGATGGTCGTCTCCAAATCGACTCGCTCCTCCGGGCCGAGACACTCTCCCGTCTGCCGGACAGGAGTCGTGACCAACTGCAAGTGAGGCAGCACGATGGTGTAGGCCTGACCGGTAAACGGCAGGTTGGTGATTGGCC
>JBMUAP010000424.1:0-3493 GCA_049454155.1 Blastocatellia bacterium | reverse complement strand
ACCCCTATGAAGAGTCGATCCGCGTCCCGCTGATCATCCGTGACCCACGCACCCAGCGGCGAGCTCGGGTCCGTGACGAGATGGTCCTCAATGTTGACCTGGCCCCGACGATTCTCGGTTATGCGGGGATTCAAGCGCCACCGGGGATGCAGGGAAGGGATTTGGCCTCGCTCTACCTGGGGCGTAGACCACGAAACTGGCGCACCCAGTACTTTTACGAACACGCGACCATCCGCACGACCGACTTCATTCCCTCGTCAACGGCTCTCGTCAGGCGGGACATCAAGTACATCTACTGGCCCGATTTTCAGTATGAGGAGCTCTTCGATCTGCGGCGGGATCCGCACGAGACGTACAATCTGATCAAGGACCAGTCGTATGCCCGCCGGCTGGTAGAGCTGCGCGGCGAGTATGCCCGGCTCCAAATGGAGGCCCGATAAGAATGCCGATCCGCTCACGCCGCCAGTTTCTGCAAGGGATGTTCACCAGCGCCATCCTGCCCGTCGCCGACCTTTTGCCATTCCGCAGTCGTCGTGAATGGGAGCGGGCGCGCCACGCGACCCTCGCCGGGATGGAAGCAGTGATGGGGCCATTGCCGGGCCCTGACCGTACGCCCCTCGACGTCAAGCGGATCGAAGAGGCCGAGACCGCCCGCTTCACCCGCATCCGTCTCACCTATCTCGGCGAGCTCAACGACCCAGTCCCGGCTTGGTTGCTGATTCCGAAGGGGCTGCGCGGTCGCGCCCCGGCGATGCTCTGCCTCCACCAGACGACGCGCATTGGCAAGGACGAACCCGTTGGGCTTGGCGGTCTGCCCAACCTCCACTACGCCCGCGAGCTGGCCGAGCGCGGCTACGTCTGCGTTGTCCCCGACTATCCGTATCTCGGCGAGAACCGCTTCGATCCTTACCAGAATGGCTACCAGAGTTGCACGATGAAGGGCATCGTCAATCATCGCCGCGCCGTCGACTTGCTCGAATCTCTGCCGGAGGTCGATCGCCGGCGTATCGGCGTCATCGGCCACTCCCTCGGCGGCCATAACGCCCTCTTCATCGCGGCCTTCGACGAACGACTGCGCGCCGTCGTCACCAGCTGCGGCTTCACATCCTTTCCTAAGTATAAGAAAGGCGATCTCACCGGCTGGGATGGCAATCGCTACATGCCGCTGGTGGCCACGCGATTCCAGAAGGACCCGGCGCGCATGCCCTTCGACTTTCCCGCCCTGCTCGCCGCCTTGGCCCCGCGCGGGCTCTTCATCAACGCCCCGCTCGGCGATGACAACTTCGAGAACTCCGGCGTCCGCGATTGCGTCGAGGTGGCCCGTCCCGTCTACGATCAGCTCTTTCGCGCCGCTGACCGGCTGATCGCCCGGTACCCGGACGCGGGGCACGACTTTCCGACGCCGGTTCGCGAAGAGGTCTACCAGGCCCTCGACCGTTGGTTGCGCTGATCAGATCTTGAGCAGTCGATGGGCGTTGTCGTAGAGGATCTTGCGCCGTACCCGCCGATCGACCACCAGCCGCTGCAGCATGGCCAACTGCTTGACCCCGACGCAGCGCTCATCCTTCCCGTCGACATCCTGACAGTCGCTGCCGAACATCAGCTTGTCCTGATGGCGGAGCAGGAAGCCGACGGCGTGCTCCTCGTCGCGTGCGAAGGCGTTGGCGCCCGAGCCGGCTGAGAGGTCGGCAAAGAAGTTGGGATAGTCGGCCAGCCACCGATCGGTCAGCCCACCCGCCGTCACCTTGCCCTTGGGATAGAGGACGCTCTGCTCGTGGTGTCGGTCGATGTTGCCCCACATCGTCTGCGCGTGGCCGATGAAGTTGACCCGCGGATAACGCTCGAGTACCCGGTGGAAGCGCTCGAAGTTCTGGTTGTACTTGCCGTGCTGGAAGTGGAGCAGGATCGGGACGCGATAGTCTGCTGCCAGGCTGGCCAAGCGGGTCACATAGTCTGAATCGCAGTCGACGAAGAACTTCTGCTCCCCAATCCCGATCGCACCCATTTTGAGATACTTCTCGATCGTCGCCACCGCCTCCGGCAGCGAGGGATCTTCATTGGCGAAGAAGATGAACTCCTTGGGATAGCGCTTCGCCACCGCGACTACCGAGTCGTTGCCGTAACAGTCTGCCTCGAGCCCGTAGCGTGAGCCGGCCGGCAGCAGCACCGTCTTCGTCACCCCGAGCATGCGCTGGTGCCGGACCAGGTCCTCGTCGTTCCGCCCCCAGTAATGGGTATGCTGGTGGATGTCGATGATCTTCTCGCCCGGTTGGAGCAGACTCCCGACCGCCGCCATTCCTCCTGCCGCCAAAAAAGCCCGTCTTTTCATCGCTTCTCGATCTCCTTGGATTCTTAATACCGGACCATCTCGAGGTACTTCTTGCCGGCTGGCACGTTGCGCAGCGGCTCTGGAGACTCTTCCTCGATGATGTACCAGGCGATCCCGATCTCGCGCGCTGCCTTGAGCACGGCGACGATGTCGACCTGACCCGTCCCGAGGGCGACGCTGGTTTCGTCTGGCGCCTGTCCCGTCAGGTTTCCGACCGTCCCCTTCTTCATATCCTTGAGGTGGACGAGTCGGAATCGTCGTGGATACTTCAGCAGCAGCTTCGCCGGATCCGCCCCTCCGTGATGGGCCCAGAAGACGTCGTTCTGGAAGAAGACTGTCGCGGGGTTGGTTGCCTTGGCCAAGCGATCGAAGAGTGTCCCCGTCCCATCCTTGATAAACTCATAGCCGTGCAGGTGGTACATGAACTTGAACCCCGCCGCTTGCAGCCGCTCTCCGGCTCGGTTGAAGACTGTGGCGGCTCGGGTGACATCGGCGGCGGTGAAGTCCTTGCCGTGGGGGATCCAGGCGCATCCGACAAACTCGACTCCGAAGATCCGTGCCTCGGCGACCACCCGGTCCAGATCCTTCTCGAGCAGCTCAAACCCCGCGTGCATGCTCACCGGTTTCAGTTGTGCCTTCTCCAGCTCCCGACGGAACTCCTCCGGGGTCAATCCATAGTAGCCTCCGCCCAACTCGACATTCTCAAATCCCATCGCACGCACCTTGGCCAACGTGCCCGGGACGTCCTTCTTCAATTCCTCTCGGAAACTGTAGAGCTGCAGGGCCAGCGGCCCTTTGAACGATCCGGTCTGCGCCGCCAAGCTCGTGCTGAGCAGGCAGAGCACCAACCCCAGCCAACCTTTTTGAATCATTGAATTCCCCCCCTTGTTGTCGATGGAGATGTTGGAACGGGGCTATTCTGCCAGAAAATGGCAAGCCTGAGAACAGAGGCGGGCCTTGTTCACCAAAAGCTCAGGGAAGGTCGCAGAGGAAGTTCGCACCATTGACAAGAGGCGATCAGGGGACTATGATCAGCCTTCGTTTGTAGGGATTCATCCCTGCGACACGATTCGGGGCGTGGCTCAGCCTGGTAGAGCGCTCGGTTCGGGACCGAGAGGTCGGAGGTTCGAATCCTCTCGCCCCGACTACTAGAATCAACTGAAA
>JBMUAP010000423.1:0-3498 GCA_049454155.1 Blastocatellia bacterium | reverse complement strand
TCAGTAGATCGCAGAACTCGAGCGCCTCCATCCAACTGATATTGACCACCGGGCGGCGGTCTCCGCGCAGCTTCGGCTCGATCTCCGGCAGATCCCCCATCACCTCCATCCACTCCTCCTGGGTCACTGGATATCGACCCATCGCGAAGGACGAAAGCCGGACGCGGTGACGGGGCGTCTCCGCCTGGTACCACTTCTCGTCTGCTTCTTTGTACCAACGCTGAGCCTCGGTGTAGGCAATCTTCGCGTCTGGACTCGTCGATCCCATCCAGAACTCTCCCCCCGGGATCTCGACCAGCTCGATCCGCACTTCCCCGAGGTCCTCAATGATCAGCGGCCGCTCCAGCTCTTTGCGCTCAACGATCTTTCCGCTCTCGTCCAGCCGGACCGTGGTCAACTTCAAGCACTTTTGGTGCCCTTCGTAGAGAATAAAGGGCGAGGGGACGGGAGGTGGCAGCTCCAGATCTTTTCTCACGATGATCTCTCCACTCTGGTTGAGCCTGACCGTCGTGCGCTTCGATCGCTCACTTACTCGCGGAACTTGACCCCCTGTTCTCAAACTATTGGCAATCTTCTCAATCTCATCAATGATTTCTTTCCAGACTCTGTTCCTGTTCTCGCCCCAGTCGACGACCGGCCTGGCGTCGAGGGGGAGCAGTTTGCGTTTTTCGATCTGCGGGTAGGCCTCCCATTTGAAATGGTCATAGAGGATCGGGATCAAACGGGCCTCCCAATTGTCCGCCCGCTCACAGGCCCTCTTCATCTCGATCTTTTTGCAGTAGTGGGAGTTGGCAAAGTTGGGACTGAGAAGGAGGATGATGATCTCGGCCGCATTGAGGTTGTCTTCGATCGGCTTTTCCCAATCGTCTCCGGCGGGCGTGCGCGAGTCGACCCAGACTTTGATCAAACCGTTATCTTCCAGCGGGGTCAAATGCGCCCTCAGCTCCTCACAGGCCTGCCGATCTTTGTGGGAATAGGAGAGGAAGACCTTCAGCGGTGGCGACGGACGTGGCGGCATCGACAGATTCTCCGGAATGGGGGGCTGAAAATCAAAAAGATGATCAATATGATGACACGGTCAAACTTTGTCAATCCTGTCGGGCAGGAGAGGCGTCGACGCGTTCGATCTTCCCCGCGCGGTGCACTCCGCCGGATTGTCTTCTGCGGGGGAGAGCGCTAAGATGCGCCCTTCCGGCAGTGGCATTATCGGGGACCGACCTTCCCCAATCGAGCCGAGCGTGGGCTCGGACCAGAGGCAAAGGAGAGAACATCAATGAGAACACAGAACGGACCTCGCGCGCTGGCCCACTGGCTGACTGGCTTGGCAGTTGGATTGACCCTGGGACTCGGCCTGTTATTCCTGCTCTCCCGTAGCGGGCAGAACGGGCAGGGCGGCTTGCCGAGCATTCACGCCCAGTCGTCATCCGCGCGACGCGTCATCAACCTTCCGGGGAAGAGTGCCACTCTCCCCTTCAGCGACGGGATCCTCGTCGGGAATACCCTCTACCTCTCCGGCCGGCTCGGCACGGACCCAAAGACCGGGCAAGTCCCCGCCGACCTCGACGAGGAGATCCGCTTGATGCTCGACGGCTTCCAGCAGACGCTCGCCGCCGCCGGGATGACCATGGACCACCTCGTCACCGTCACCGTCTACTGCCCAGACCTGACCCTCTACGACCGGTTCAATGCCGCCTACCGCCGCGCCTTCACCAAGGACTTCCCTGCCCGGGCCTTCATCGGCTCTGGCCCGCTCCTGCGCGGAGCCCACTTTGAGATCCAGGGCATCGCTGTCCGCTAGTCGCGATGGAGACGAAAGAGATCCCAAACTCAGGACCGCTGCCGTGCCACATCTTCTCCAACTGATTCTCCTGCTGGTCATCATCATCGTCGCCGCCAAGGCGGCGGGGGCGATCAGCGTCCGCTTCGGCCAGCCTTCGGTCTTTGGGGAGATCCTCATGGGGCTGATCCTCGGGCCGAGCGTTCTCAACCTCCTCCACTACTGGCCGTTCAGCGGAGCGGAGGGGACGCTCCACGCCACGCTCAAGGACTTCTCGGAGCTGGGCGTCATTCTGCTGATGTTCGTCGCCGGGCTGGAGACGGACCTGCGCGAGATGAAACGGGTGGGAAAGGTCGCCTTCTGGTCGGCCCTCGGGGGAGTCATCACGCCGCTCGTCGCCGGAGCGGCCGTCGGGCGCCTCTTCGATTTTGAATGGCGGGAGGCGATCTTCATCGGGACCGTCCTGACCGCGACGAGCGTCTCGATCTCAGCGCAGACCTTGATGGAGCTGCGCCAGCTCAAGTCGAAGGAGGGCTCGACGCTCCTCGGTGCCGCCGTCATCGACGACGTGCTCGGCATCATCGTCCTCTCCTGCGTCATCGCCTTCGCCAGCATCGGCGGGGGTGGAGGGGGTGACGGGGGTGGCAGTGAGCTCAGTCAATCCCTCCCCGTCCTCCTCTCGACCTCCATCTTTGGCGGAAACAAGGCGGCGGAGATCTCATTGCTGATCGCGTTGATGGGAGCCTTCTTCGCGGGAGGCGTCTGGTTTGCCGCGCGCTACTTCGAGCCGATCCTCGGCTTCGCGCGCGGCTTGCCCGCCAGCCAGGCCCTCCTCGCCGCGACGGTCGCGCTGGTCCTGCTCTACTCCTTCGCCGCGCAGTTCGTCGGACAGGTTGCGGCGATCACCGGATCCTATCTCGCCGGTGTCTTTGTCGCGCGGACGAGTCTGCGGAAAGAGATCCACGAAGGCATGGAGCCGCTGACCTACAGCATTCTCGTGCCCGTCTTCTTCATCTCGATCGGCCTCGAAGCCGATGGCCGCGCCATTCTCGCCAACCCTTCCCAACTCGGCCTGATGGGGCTGGTCCTGCTCGTCGCGGTCGCCAGCAAGGTCGTCGGCTGCTCGATCCCGGCCAAGGTCTGCGGATTTACCCGCGCCGAGTCGCTGCGCGTCGGCATCGGGATGATCTCGCGCGGGGAGGTCGGCCTCATCGTCGCCGGGGTCGGACTGGCCAGCGGCGTCATCGACCAGGAGATCTTCTCGATCATGGTGATCATGGTCCTCTTCACGACGATGATCACCCCACTGCTGCTCCACTGGGTCTTTCCGAAAGGAACGGACCACGCCGCGGTCGAGTGAGCCGCCTCTCCCACTAGACCCGGCCTGCTCCCACTACAGCTGGGCGCGAATATCATAGACGGTGAGGGTCCCCAAATTCCGGATGTACAACTTGACGCCAGCAACCACCGGATGGGCCCAACTCGGACGCCCCAAATCTTCGCTCGTGAAGCGGCCCCGCTCGAAGTAGCCTTTCGGATTGGCCTCCGCCAAGCCAACGACCTGCCCCTCCCCCACCAGATAGAGCATCCCGTCGGCATAGGTCAGGGAGCCCTTGCCGACGCTGCGGTGGCTCCACATCTTCTTGCCCGTCTCGAATTCAAGGCAGGTCAGAATGGCATTCGAGAACCCGTAGAGGTAGCCGTTGACGAGCACCATTCCA
>JBMUAP010000422.1:0-3519 GCA_049454155.1 Blastocatellia bacterium | reverse complement strand
TTGGCGCGAGTCACTCCTCAACCTTCTTCTCGGTGTTCTCTGTGCCTCTGTGGTGCAATCGTGTCTTCCCTTCTGACATCGGTCTCTGGTCGGCCTGGTCCCCTTTCTGATTTTCCTCTCCGTGAGTAGTTGCGGTTCAAGAACCCAACAATGGCGCTAAGGTACACCGAACCGAAAGAAACAACAATGTCGGCAACCGGGCCAAGACCAGTTTTTGGCTGCCAGGATCCCAAGGGTTCAGAATCGAAGCAGGGCGAGCAGGTCCGTGCCATAGCGCGCGATCCGGACAGGCCCAAGACCATAGATGGTCATCAGTTGATCGAGCGTCCTCGGGAGATCGGTGGCCAGTTGGGCCAGCGTCCGGTCGGGACAGATCAGGTAGAGGGGAACCCGCTCCCGATCCGCCTGCTCTTTCCGCCACGCGTCGAGCCGAGTGTAGAGGCGCTGCTCGGCTGACGTCAGCGGGCGAGGGAGGATCGGGGGGCGCTCTGGGGTGGAGCGCTCCTCTTCCGGATCGCGGGGAGTGCCCCGTGGGTGGAGCCGCGCTCGCCGGAGTTCCGCCGGCCAGCGCCCCTCCCCCTCCAACCGCTCGGCGAGTGCCTGATAGACGCGCAGCGCGACCACGGCATCGAGTGCGGCATAGTCGAGCTGGGCGCGATCGAGCGGACGGCGACGCCAGTCGCTCCGTTGAAACTGTTTGTCGAGAGGAACCCCGAGGAGGTGCTCGGCGACGGAGGAGAGGCTGTGCGAGGAGAGTGTCAGCGTCCGTCGCGAAAGTTTGAGCGTGTCGACCATCCCGTTGACGGTAAATCCATGGCCCTGCAACACCCCCTCATCGAAGCGGGCATTGTGCGCGACGAGGGTCACCCCAGGATTCTCGATCAGACTGCGGGCCGCTTCCACGCTGGTGGTCTGGCCATCGAGGATGAGCGTCTCTCCGCTGGGAGCGGCCAATTGGAGGAGGCTCAAGCAATTTTGCGATTGTGGGCCATCGCGAAACGTCTCGGTGTCGAGTCCGAGCACGGAGACTCCGGCCCACCGCGACAGCCAATCGCGCGCCTCCTCTGGATCGATCAGATAACGATACGGGACGCGCTCGATCACACGGGCCCACCTCCAGCCAAGTCGCCCTCCTCCCGACGGGCATAGACACGGATGACATCCCCGAGATTGAGGCGCAACGTTCGATCTTCGACTCGCAACATGTTTGCCAAGCGGACGAGGAGCCGCGCAGTTCGTGGATAGTTTCGACCAATCCGGCTAATGAAGAGCCGCACGCTCATCGACTTGCCGACGTGCCGACAGGAGAGGACCGTCCAGCCCTCTTCCTGCAAGAGGCGGCCCAACGTCGCCGGAGAAAAGAAGAAGAGGTGGTCAGGAATGATCTGTCGCCACCGCTCCCTGAGCAGGCGAAACCAGATCGTCTCGACATCGGGAGTCTCGAGAACGAGCACCCCACGCGGTCTGACCAGTCGCCGCAACTGTCGAAGCTCGCTGCGGGGATCCCGGAAATGCTCAAAGACGTGGTAGAGCACCGCCAGATCGAACGAATCGGGTGGCAGCCCCGCCTCGGCAATCGATCCGCGGAAACAATGCAGTCCCCGGGAGTGGGCGACTGACGCCGCTGCGGCATCGGCTTCGATGCCCTGCACGGCAAACCTCGCTTGTGCGGCGCGCAGAAAGTCCCCCGTGGAGGACCCGACTTCGAGAAGCCGCGCGCGGGATCGGACCTCCCCAGTTTCTCCTTGCAGTGTCTCCGGCGCCAGACGGGCCAGCACGTCGTCGAGATCATCGAGCCGTTCCGCGGCCATCTGTTGGCGCCACGGGAGCTCCTGCTCCTCGACGCCCGGCTCGACCAGCGACAATTCCCGTGCACGCCGGGAGAGACGGCCCATCTCCTCGCCAAGCGCTGCCCCCGCTGGAGCCCCTCCCGTCACCGGACTGAGCGACACGGCGACGAGCCCGCAATCGCGACAACGCACCAGCGGTCCCTCAAGCCTCTTCGTGACGAAGAGCGGCTCCCGCTCCACTCCCCCACAGAGGGGGCAGACGTCTACTCCTGTTTGTCCTAACGGGTTGTCGATTGGAAGGCCTCCCGATAGAGCGCGAGGGTCCGTCGCGCCGTCTCCTGCCAGTCGAACCGACGAGCCTGCTCCAGTCCTGCGGCCCGTATCGACGCTTGCCGGGCTGGGCTGGTCAGAACATCGACCATGGCACGCTCGATCGATGATTCGTCAAAAGGATCGATCCACGCCGCCGCCTCGCCACAGACCTCGGGGAGGCTGCCGACACGGCTCGTCACCACGGGAACCCCACAGGCCATCGCCTCGATCGGGGGTAGTCCGAACCCCTCGAAAAAGGAAGGGTAGACCAGCAGGTCGGCATTGCGATAGAGCGCGGGCAGCGCCTCCTCCGGAACGTATCCAGTGCGGACGATCTGACGCGTCCAGGGCTCTTCCGCTACCTGGCGGTGGATCTCACCGGTCAGCCAAAGATCCCTCCCGGCGATCACCAGCTGGTGGTTGAGCTGCGGGTGACGACGCCGAAGCGACCCGTAGGCGCGAATCAACCGCGGAAGGTTCTTCCTCGGTTGAAGACTCCCCAAGGCCAAAATGTAGGGACCGGCGATCCCCCATCGTTCGCGGATGGATGCCGCTTCTCGAGGGTCTTCCGGAATTGGCTGGAAGCGTGGCTCGACCCCGTTGTAGGTCACCACCACCTTCTCAGGGGGCAATCGATACGTCCGCAGCAGGTCTTCCCGCGAGAACTCGGAGACGGTCGCGACACGTGCCGCCCGTCGCGCTGTTTGCCGAACGGTCAACTTCATCTGCCAACTTCCCCGGCGCGTAAACGTCTCGGGATGATGCTCGAAGGCGAGATCGTGAATCGTCGCCACCACTGGAACCGGACAGAACGGAGGGGCGGTGTACTGCACGTGGAGCAGGTCGATCGGGCGCCTGCGCAGCTCGACCGCCAGCGCGACCGGGGCCCGCACGATTGGCGTCGGCCGTGGCAGTCGTCGGACGGAGAAGTTGGGATAGGCTCGCGCGAAGAGCGACCGCCATTCTTCCACCGCCTCCCGTTCTGCAAGGTAGATCGAGTAGCGATTCTCCTGATCGAGATCGGCCAGCGCCAGAATCAGCTGGCGAATATAGGTCTCATTCCCCCCTTGTCGGGCGCCGATCGCGTGGGCGTCAATTCCTATATGGAGATGTCTCATCGAGTCACGGAGGGTTTGGTCCGGTCTTTGGGGGAGTTCCGCACCCGCCACGGGGCGGCGAAGTGTTCGAGGCTCTTCGCCTCGGCAATGGCCGTCAGGATCTCGTGGGCGGCGTCGTATTCGGGAAATCGGCGTTCCTCTTTGCGGAAATGCTCCGTGTGGTGG
Organism: Blastocatellia bacterium; assembly: GCA_049454155.1. GTDB lineage: Bacteria > Acidobacteriota > Blastocatellia > RBC074 > RBC074 > CAIOZW01. The sequence goes on along the minus strand of JBMUAP010000422.1, from coordinate 134 downwards.
CGACGGCGGCCCTGCACCACCTGAACCGGATATTTGAGGTGGAGCATTTCGTGATAGAGCACAAACTCGACCACAAACTGGGGAACGGCCGGATGATCGAGAGATCGGCTGATGACGATGGTCTCGAGGACCTG
>JBMUAP010000421.1:0-3523 GCA_049454155.1 Blastocatellia bacterium | reverse complement strand
CATGCCGCCAGCGGAATCGTCCGCCTCTTCTGGCCCAGCGCTGGCGACGCACTCTGGGACATCCCGGATTGGCCTGCTGAGCAGGTCGCCGAGGGGCAGACTCTGCGGGACTGGATGCAGGCAAGAGGGGGAGAGCTGGTCCAGCTTTGCCCCACTGGGGGGGAGAACTTCGATACCTGGGGAAGTCCTCGCGCAGGGCTCCCGCTGATGCGTGCCCTCAAGACGACCTTCGACCCTGATTCCCGCCTCAACCCTGGCCGCTTTGTCGGGGGACTTTGAATCTGGCGGGCAGTTCGACCACCGAATCTGACCGATTGCAGGAGAGACCACGTGGCTGTTCAAGCTCTGAAGACAGACCCTCCCGCCCCTCGGGCACACGCCGAAGAGGATGCGGCGAATCCCACCTCGACGCGACTTCACCAGGCTCTCTCCGGAGAGATGGAGAAGATCCTCGGCTGTATTCACTGCGGTCTCTGCCTGCCGGCCTGCCCAACCTACCACCAAACCGGCAATGAGAACGACAGCCCCAGAGGACGGATCTACCTGATGCGTGCAGTTGCGGAGGGGAACCTTTCGCTGGAAGCGCCAGCCCTCTCCCGCCACCTTGACCTTTGCCTGGGCTGCAGGGCCTGCGAAACAGCCTGCCCGGCCGGAGTTGACTATGGCCATCTGCTCGAGGCGGCACGGGAATCCCTTCGCGAGCAGGAGGAGAAGACCGGGCCGATCCGTGGCTTCCAGCCACAGAAGAAACTGCTCGCCATCGCCCTGGGCCACGTCTTCCCCTACCCTTCCCGCCTGCGGGCCGTCTTTGGCCTCCTTCGGGTCATCCGCAGGAGTCGCCTGCTCGATGGACTTTTGCGAGGATCTTGGCTGCGCCGCCTCGCCGCCCCCCTCGACTTCTCCCTCTCGCTGCTGGCAAGCACGCGGCCCCCGGCCTGGATGGCGGGGCGAGACCGTACCCAATCCGTGACCAACTCCCCCTCAGCGGATCGTCAGCCGGTCGCCGTCTTCACCGGCTGCGTCATGGAAGGCCTCTTTCGCGAAACCAACCAGGCGACGACCCGCGTCCTGACGGTCAACCAGTGCCAACCCGTCGAGGTTCCCACGCAAGTCTGCTGCGGCGCCCTCCACGCCCACGCCGGCGACCTGTCGCAGGCGCGCCAGCTCGCGCGTCGCAATATCGACGCCTTCGAGGCGTTTCTTCACGCACAGCCGGAGCCGGCAAGCCCTTCCTCCACCCGCCGACCGACCATCATCATCAACGCCGCAGGCTGTGGGGCACTGCTCAAAGAGTACGGGAAGTTACTCGCCGACGATCCGGACTACGCCGAACGGGCGGCCACCTTCTCGCGACACATCGAAGATGTGACGGAGTTTCTCGCCCGTCGCGGTCCGGTCGCTGGGGCAGAGATCGACCACTCGGTCACGCTTGACGCTCCTTGTCACCTCTACCACGCGCAACGCGTGACGACGGCGCCGGAAGCAGTCCTCAAGGCGATTCCCGGTCTCGACTATCGCCCGCTGACCGGCAGCCAGGACTGCTGCGGCGGAGCCGGCATCTACAATCTCAGCGAGCCTGAGATGTCCGGCAAGATCCTCGCCGAGAAGATCGGACACGTCCACTCGACGGGAGCCTCCGTTCTGGCGACCGCCAACCCGGGCTGCCAGATGCAACTCGCCGCTGGCGTCAGACTCCACGGCGCAAGGTGTCAGGTTGTCCACGTCGTCGACCTGCTCGACGAGTCGTACGCGCGGGCGGGGCACTATCGCAGGTGAACGGTCGATCCTTGCCGGGGGAGCTCACGACGCCACCGCGACATCGACCACCTTCAGTTGACACGTCTCCCTTCGTCCCCAAGTGTTGATTTCGAGCCTTCCCAGGAGATGGAGGGTCGTCGCCTGCCGGATCCGTTCTGCGTGCTCGGCCGCATTCCACCAGAGCGCCTCGAGTGGGCCTTGATCCCCACGATCGGACGACCGCGCTCCCAGATGGCGCCGGATCCGCAACTTGAGGTGCTTCTCCTTAAGAACTTGCACCGATTCGATCTCTGCTCCCCGAAGGAAGAAGAGCGGGGGAGGGTTGCCCATGCCATGGGGTTCCAAGCGCGCCAAGGAGCGGGCCAGAGGCAGATCAATCTCCGCAAGGGCCAGTTCCGCATCCGCGCGGAGCACGCGGCCCAGATCCTCGTCGCGCAAACAGCCGGCGGCATATTGCTGCAGGCGCGACCGCATCTCCGGAATCTTCCCTGAGGGAACCGTGAAGCCAGCCGCCATCGGATGTCCCCCATATTTAACAAGAAGATCCGCAACCGTATCGAGCGCCTCGACCAGGTGAAAACCCTCGATCGAACGGGCACTGCCGTGCGCCATCCCTGCCTCGTTGATCGCGCAGATGAGCGTCGGCCGCCCGGTCAGCTCAACCACCTTGGAGCAGGCGATCCCGACCACTCCACGATGAAACCCCTCCGCCTCCAACCCTTCGAGCAGCAGGATCGAGCCGAGCGTCTCGCCCCGTAACCGCTGGGTCACCCGGTCGAGCAGCTGCTGCTGGATCGCTTGGCGCTCCGCATTCAACTCGTCCAACTGCAGCGCAAGGGCTTGCGCCTCTTCCTCCGTGCGGGCATCGAAGAGGGCGAGCACCGAATTGGCGTGGGCAATCCGTCCGGCCGCGTTGATCCGTGGCCCAATCTTGAAGCCAATATCGTAGGTGGTGACCGGGTCTCCCACCCGCGAAACATCGAAGAGCGCCCGCAGGCCATGGTTGTGGCTCCTCTCCCGGAGTCCCCGCAACCCTTGCGCAACGATGGCCCGATTCTCCTCCTCGGCCAAGTCAACCAAATCGGCGATCGTACCGATCGCTGCCAGCTTGGCCAGTGAAGCGATGATCGCCTGTCCTCGCGGGTGGTCTCGCAAGAGCGCAGACGCCAGCTTGAGGGCGACCCCGCAGGCGGCGAGATGCTTGTTCGGATACCCGACCCCAGAGGCCCCCTTGGGGCAGAGCACGGCATAGGCCGCCTCGGGAATCTCTTCCCCATCGGGCAGGTGGTGGTCACAGATGATCAAATCGATCCCCAATTCGCGCGCCCGCTCGGCCTCAACTCGTGACTTGATACCGATATCGGCCGTCAAAATGACGTGATACCCCTCCGTGGCCGCCCGCTCGACAATCGGAATTGAGAGTCCATACCCTTCCGTAAAGCGGTCCGGAATGTAGGCGGAGACCTCGCTCCCCGCACCCAGCAACCGCAAGGTCTGCGTCAAAATGACACTGGAAGTCGTCCCATCGACGTCAAAATCGGTGACGATCAAGATCCGATCGTGATCCCGCACTGCCCGGCGCAACCGATCGACTGCCCGCTCCATGTCCCGTAACTGCCAAGGATCGTAGAGATGTCCCGGAAAATCTGGGGCCAGGAACCGCCGTGCCCGCCGGGCGTCTGTCACCTCCCGGTTGTGCAGGCACTGAGCGAGCCCCTCCGGCTGGCCGGTGGCTGGAGGGAGCTTGCCCAACGTGACGTTGCGG
>JBMUAP010000420.1:0-3524 GCA_049454155.1 Blastocatellia bacterium | reverse complement strand
CGCGTTTGAAGATCAGACGCGAGAGATGAAGTGCTGAATGATCTGGACGTGGTCTTCGAAGAAGTTGTCCTCGTGGGCGTAGATGTCGGCCAGAGGCATCCAGAACGCCTTCTCGGCGTCATCGGCACCTCGAACGGCGGGCAGCGGTCCGGCCTTGAGCTGAATCAGGAAGGCATGGGTGATCACCCGCCCCCGTGCCGACCGTCCCGGTGCATCAAAGACATGGCTTGCGGCGATGGAGCCCTCCAGCACGGGCCTGGGCACCTTGAGTCCGGTTTCCTCGCGAAGTTCCCGCAGCATTCCATCTACGACGACTTCGTCTTGGTGCAGATAGCCGCCGGGCAGAGCGATGAGACCCTTGCCGGGACGTACGCGCCGCTTCACCACAAGAACATGGCCGGACTGGACGACAACAGCGTCGGTGGTGACGAAGGTCGGCGGGTACGGCGCGACGGACCAGAGCTGGCGGTAGTTGCGGATGTAGGCCGCTTCCTCCGCCAGCCAGTGGTACCGGTCCGTGCTGCGGTAGGCCTTGAGCATGGCCTGGACTGCCGGGGGCAGATCGGCGGCCCAGATCTTCTCTTCCTCTCCCGAGAAGAAGGCATCGCGAATCGCACTGGAGTGGATCTCTCCGTGCATCGGGACGTCCTCCCGATCCCACTGCGGAAATAGTTCGAGGTAGTAGCTGCTGCGGTCCTTACGGTGACCCACCAGCAGAACCCGATCGTCCTCGCGGCTGATACTGGTGACCTTCTGTTGCACATCCGCCAACCAGAGATTGTCGGAATAGAGCTGATCGCGCAACGGAACAACTTCGATCCGCTCTTGAACAGATCCAGGCAATGAGGCGCGGATCATCGTCTCGCGCTCTTCACTGCTCCAAGGGTTGCGCGTGTCGGGGGCGCAGCGATGGCTGCCAAGAAGGATCACAAGGTGATCCGCCCGATCGAGCGCTGCCTCGACGAGATGGAGGTGACCCCGATGGAACGGCTGAAACCGTCCGATCAAGACCGCTAGGTCGAAATTCATGGTGTCCTCAGAATCCCTGAGATCAAACCCACCTCACCGGTGAGCTCTTCCACTGGTAAACCATGGGCGCTCAGATTGTCAAGGTGGAGGCGTCTCGTGGGTTAGATCTGAGTTCGGCCCCTGGGGCTGGGTCGATTTGATGCAGTCCCTGGAGATCCGGTGCAACCTGTGGGCCGGCTGTCCAGACGGCTCGATCAAGGCAGTGTCTTGACGATCGGTCTGAAGACCTTCTCCATCGCCACCAGCCGTTTGATCAGCCAGTCCTGGTAGTCATCCCAGCGGCTCTCGTCTTCAATCGAGGTGTCGTTGCAGAACGAGACAATCCTGCAGGCTGTCTTGGTGGGTAGCTCCATCCACTCGAGTGGAAAACCCAGACCAGATTCGATGGCCTCTTTTTCTGACAGCAGACCAGCGAACCGATTCTTGGCGTCGCCGCCAGAAAGGTAGATCTCAACACAGAGTCGCTCGTCCCTGGTATTGACTGTCACATTGAGAGAGAAGCCAGATCGACCGATAGACGTGTTCAGCCAGTGGCATGCCCGCGGCTTGGCAGGCCTGATCTGTGGCGCCTCTTTTGCCAGGCGCTCCACCAGGGCTGTCCAGAACCTGTGCTGCAACAGCTTGATCGGGGAGCTGGATGAAGCCGCGCGTGCCTGCTCGCGGCCAGCCCTGGCCCAGTCGTTGGGTTTTGCTACGACTTCAAACTTAGGCGCAAAGGGCGAGTCGCCGATGCGCCAGAGCTCAATTTGCACCGCAAAGAAACTGAGGTCGTCAATCGTGTTGACGTTCAGATAGTCCAGTGCCGCGAGGTGCTCCGGGCGGAAGGATTCAGCCACCCAGATCACTTTTTTGGCATCCACACCAGCTGCATATGCAAGGATCTGCCCCAGATGGCGGTGATCGGTTGGCTCAAGTTGATTCTCGATCACGACCTGTTGATCGCCCTCAGTACAGAGAATGTCAAGCTTGAAGTCGCCAACCCAATACTCCGTATCCACCAGTTCGAGTTCGCTGATGCCAAGCGCTTCGGCGAGAGTCTGGAGGTTCTCCTCCTCGGCGAGCCAGGGCGTGAAGTCATTCGCCTCATGTTTCCAAGCCTCACGCAAATCAACGCGTTCGAGCTTGCTGAGAGCCGTCGGGGTCGTCATGTTTCAGAAGTGATCCGAACGCTGAAAAATCGAGGCAGGCGGGCGCTCAGCCGTCATTCGGGGCAAGGCAGCGCTGGGCTGGATGTGCAGCGAGACCTTCAAGACTTTACCCAAACCAGCTTAGGCCCAGAGCGCGAGCAGCTATAGCTCCGATCCTTGACGGCTTCGTCTGCAGAAGCGACAGGCCTCAGAATCCAGTTCAACCGATACCGATCTGAGTCGATGTGGATTTTCTTATCCGACGCTTTTCTCTCCGTTGTCGCCGACAAGGCTGACCCCAGCGGCGAGCGTCTGCTGGTGCGCGCTCGCAGGTCAGGTGACATTGAGCGCGTCTTTCCAGAGGCAGAGGTGTTCAGCGTGGCTGGCGCGGACTATGCATTTCGCGCATGGCTGCCTCGCCAACGGGTGGCGGATGCAGCCCGGGAGCGGGTGCAGTCGCTGGCTTACACCAACTTCAAGGACTCGATCGAAGACCAGGCCTATCACGATGCGGCATTGGCGGCCTGGACAGCGATGTACCGCTACCAGCACGAGACCGACCACCGGCCTTGACACTTGCACTGCAACCATGTCACTCTCTGGTCATGGTGCAGCCCCCGACCTCATCCGCTTCCGCCGATCCCGGCGCTCCCGAGGCCTCCTATGGCCTTGAGGAGCTGCTGGCGATCGCCGGTGAGCAGCTGGGGGAGGAGATCACCCCGCGCACGGTGCGTCTCTATGCCACCGAGGGTCTGATCGATCGACCCGGCAAAGACGGCCGCCGTGCGGTTTACGGCCATCGTCATCTGTTGCAGCTGCTCTTGGTTCGCTCCCTGGCCCGGCGCGGACTGAGCCTGTCGGCCATTGCTCCCCTGGTGGTCTGCAGCGACCAGGACCTGCAGGAGCAGTGGAAGCAGCTCGACGATGGAACGTCGTCCCACAGCCCAGCAGAGACCCGGAACGAAGCCCTGGCTTACCTCCAGAGCATCCGAGATTCTTCAACCCCATCCAGCGACCAATCCTCCTCCTCGTCTCTGTTGCCGCTGCTTGGTTCACCCCTCAGCAGCCGCACTGCCTCCTCCCTGCGCTCCTCGCGCACGGGCAGCCGCAGCACTGCCTCCTCCAGCCGCTGGCATCGGTTCTCCCTCGCTCCCGGTGTGGAGGTTCACCTCAATGAATCGGCCTCAATCCCGCCGCCTGGCTCTCGCCGCGAGGCCTGGCTCCAACGCCTGAGCGATCGCTTGCGTGAGCAGCTCGATCACCAGGACTGAGCGGCATCTCCGCCGCATCGCGGCACAAGCCTTCCCACCCCCTTCCGTCTCAACAGACCATGAAACCTTCCATTCGCTTCCGGCCCTTGTGGCCGGC
>JBMUAP010000419.1:0-3526 GCA_049454155.1 Blastocatellia bacterium | reverse complement strand
CTGGTTCCGCCCGTTTCGAGCTGGGCTTCGATTTTGAGCAGAACCGGAATTTCCCGTTGTCTGGCTTGAATGGAGACTTGAGTCGATTCGGAGTGGTGAGCCTCACGCTCGGGCTCGCGCGACAGGTCGAGATCGAGACCGGTGGGGTTCTGCAGAACTACTTGAGCATCAATCAAAGGTACCGTCCAAGCGCGATCCCGTTGACGGTGACGGGGAACTCGACGAGTGACATCGGGGATTTTTTCTTTGCGACAAAAGTTCGGTTGGTGGAGGAGGCAAGGAGGCGCCCAGCTATCGGAGTGCGCTTTGGCGCGGAACTCCCCAACTCTGATCAAGCACGTGGCATTGGACTCAACCGGACGACCACTTTTGGGACGCTGCTCTTGGGAAAGACTGTTGGTCGCTGGCGGTTGATGGGAAATGTCGGAATGGCGATCGTCCCTGCACCGGCCAACAATTTTACCCAGAATGATCCACTGATCTATTCGATGGCGGCGAGTTATGACTGGAACAAGCGGGTGACGCTGGCCGGCGAAGTGCAGGGCCGTTCGAGTCTGCGTCGGGTCACTCCTTTGGGCACAGAGTCGGAGGGGGGGGTGCGGATCGGGGCCCGGATACGTGCAGCCGGCTTGATCTGGGACGTCGCTGGGTTTGGGGGATATCACCCAGCCAGCCCCCGGACGGGAATGATGATTGGCGTGACGTATGAAGGGAACCTGGCTTCCCTCTTTCGATGAGAAGACCCCCTCCCATCCACGTATTGCTGGTGGGAAACTTTGGTCTGCCTCACCAAGCTCCGTGCTTGGGTTAAGCCGTAAAGGTCTGATCTTGATCGAGCCTGGTCTCCACCGACCAAGATGATTCTGACTGACCGCTGCTCGGCTGGCACTTTTCTACCTGAATTGAGTAACGACTCCCCTTGTCGGGTCGACAGCCTCCCGCAAGAACTCCGCTATTTCAATCTTGACATCTTACGGCCGTTGACTGGCTTCTGACCAGCAGAGATGTGCTGCAGAGCGGATCAAGCAAAGGGGACATCAGTGAGGTATCGATGAAGAGAAACAATCAGAAGTCCTGGCTTTCCACTTCCAAGCGATGGCCTGGAGCAAAGGTCTCCACAGGGAGAGAGATCGTCAGACTTCGGCGGTGCGCGATTCTCATTGTGTTGGTGATCGTGGTGGGACTTGGGATTGGCCGAAGCGGTCTGCCCGTTGAGGCTTGGCAAGTTGGGGGAAACAACCGAGTCATCATTTAAACGATGGTGGGAGGCGGATCCACGGCCACTCTTCCAGCGTTGCAAGCGCCAATGACCAGCCCGACAGCGACCGCAATCGACCCACTCGGACGAGGAATCTTCGTTGTCGATGAACGTGACGGCTCAAGTCTGCTGCGATTTGTCAACACAACCCCACATTTGGTCGAGATCCGCGAGTCGACGATCGAATCCGGTTCGATTTACCACGTGGCTGGTGGAGGGACCGGAGCGGAGGGAACCCCCCTCGAAGAGGTTGAATTGTCCCAAGTCACGGGTTTGGCAATTGACCCGGGAGGACAGGTGGTCTACCTCCTTTCCCCCCTCATCAACTCGATTCGCGCCCTTAACATTGGAAGAAGCGATGTGACAGTCTTCGGACTCACCATTCAACCAAATCGAATGCGAACCATCTGGACTCTCTCCCGACCGGATGCGCGTGGACTGGCCATCAGCCCAACTCACCAACTCTATTTCACGGCGACCGGCACTGGGAATTCAGGACGTGTCGTCTATCGGGTGAGTGGGAACTCAGGCGGAAGCATTACAGAGACCCTCTTTGCCGGGGGGGGGCCGCAGGGAGGGGCTATTGAACCGGTCTTGCTTGTCAACCCACTCAGTGTGGCAGTGGACCAGAGCGGGAACGTCTACATTGCAGAAGCTGGAGATACACGCTCCAACCCAGGGAGAGTGCGGAAAGTCTTCGGGGGAGGTGGGAGTGAGATTCTGATCAACGGGCTTGAGTTTCCAGTGGGTCTCACGATCGACTCACAAGACGTTCTCTATGCTGCCCTCGGAGGAATCCAACAGATCATCCGCATCACCCGAGGCGGAGGCCGCGTCTTAATCGCAGGCAGGACGAATGGTCAACGATGCGAACTGCGGGTCAATCCCCTTTGTGGCGATGGAGAGTCCGCCGTAGGTGCATTTTTAAATCTACCGGGAAGCATCCAGTTCCGGAATCTGACTCTTGGGATAGATGGCCAAGTGATCTACCTGCCAGATCTCGAGTTTCGTCGAGTTCGGGCAATCAACCTCAGCGGAAGCACCATCAAAGTTGGGGATGTTAGCATCGAGGCGAGCACAATCCGGACCATCGCAGGAAATGGCCTCGAATCCCCATATGACCACCTGCCGGCAACGGCAACGGAGTTAAATCGTCCAACCGGCTTGGCGGTCGATTCCGCGGGCAATCTCTTCCTCACCGATTCAGCTGCCAGCCCGTACAATTTGCTGCGATTTGTCAATCGGGGAAGAGTGCCTGTCACGCTCTTTGAGGGAACCGAATGGGCGATGACCGCCAACCCTGGAGAGATCATCAGCCTCAACCACCAGGTTGGACAAGGACGTTCAGACAATCGAATCACCAGTGCCGTCTTTCAATCCCCGGGTGGCTTAGCCATTACTCCTGAGGGACTGTTTATTGTCGACAGCCAGTACGGTGCGCTCATTCGGAGCCCTAACTCGCTCTCAGGCCGGCGAAGCGGGCACGTACGATTTCTGAATACATCCTCAAATCCAGTGACACTCTTTCCGAATGGAGGCGCCAATCGCCTCGTCATCCTTCCTGGTCAGATTGAGGATGTGGTCGGTCGGAATGACCCGGTAGCACCAGGCATTACTGGGGATGGCGGACCGGCAAGCCAAGCCGTCATCTTCCCGAGCGACCTGACGCTTGACGAGGCAGGAAACCTTTTCATCGCAGATCAAGGTCACAATCTGATTCGCAGGGTCGATGTGCGAACTGGAATCATCACGAGTGTTCCCGGAGGGATCGGCGGATCAGGTCAAACTTCAGAAGGCCCGCTGGTAACCAATGCGGCAGTCGGAATCGCCTTTGGGGGGGGGCGGCTGCACATTGCGGATACACGAAACGATCGGATTTTGCGACAGGACATTCCAGGTGGGACAAGCTTTTCAATCATCGCCAACGCGAGCCGAGGGATCTCTCGACCAAGGGGATTGATGGTCGACACGGCTGGGCACGTGCTGGTGGCGAACAATGGGAACCAGCGGATTCTGCGGATCGTCGCCCCGAGCAATGAGCTGGGACGGGTTACCATCGTGACGGGAACTGGTTCAGCCGGATTTTCGGGGGATGGGGGGCGGGCCAGCCTCGCCAAAATCAACTTGATCACCCCAGGGACCGCTCTAACAGAAGTGCAGTATCCCAGCAAGATTCTTGCGCTCAACCTGCTGGAAGTGATCTTTACTGATACGATCAACAACCGTATTCGACTGCTGACCCAACTGCCAAATCAACCGCCAGAGGTG
>JBMUAP010000418.1:0-3531 GCA_049454155.1 Blastocatellia bacterium | reverse complement strand
TCGTGGGCGACGCCGGCGGCGAGGTGGCCGACCGCCGCCAACTGCTCCGATTGACGGAGTCGACGTTCGAGGGAGATTCTCTCTTCGACCTCTTGTTGCAGGCTGACCCGCTGTTCTGCCAGCCGATCGGCCATGCGGTTGAACTCCCGCGCGAGCGTCGTCAACTCACTGCCACCGCGTGCGACGATGACACGATAGTGGAGGTCCCCGCGCCCCACTGCGAGGGCTCCCCCGACAAGCTCCTCGACCGGCCGGATCAGCCCAAAGCGCGTCACGAGAAAGACGACGATGAAGACGGTGATGACCATCAACAAGAGGGTCATCACCAGATGGCGCCGCGCCTTGGCAATATGGGCGTGAACGAACGAGATTGGTTGGATGATCTCAATGGCCCCAACCCGCTCCTCGTGGACCTGCAGAGGAGTGATCAGCGAAAAGTAGTCCTCGCCACCGATGCTCCGTTCGATCTCGATCGAAGATCCGGTCTCGATCACTTGCCGAGCCTCCCGGAAGTAGCGAACCTCTTCCGGTGCCAAGTCGTTCGAGATGGCCTGCAACGATCCTGACCGGTCGAAGAGGAGCAGGCTGAAGAGGCCGGTGTTCTCCCGCAGGCGGCTGATCAATCGCTGGGCGTCGAGGCTCCGCCCACTGAGATAGTCTTCTTCGAGCGCGATCTTCAGCGACAGGGCGTGGGCCCGCGACTCCACCCGGGCCGCCTCCAACAGGCTCGCCTCCCGCTGTTGCAGGCTGATCAGGCCAGCGATCAGATCGACGGCGCTGATCGAGAGAGTTAACAGAAGAATGAGCCGCGTACCGATCTTCATCGACGTTCTCTTCTTTCGTGTTCTACCTTCGGGACCCTCTCGCGCGGTCGAGCGCTCTCTGACGAGATGGCCCAAGAGGTGCATTCCAACCTTGTGCACTTAAAAATGAACCGTTCCGGGTTCATTTTACAGGGTGAACCCTACTGGGTTCATCTTGCATTATGCAATTTGCTTGCCGTTCGGAATTCCCGACATTCGACGGTGGGAGAGTTGTTTTGCGTTGTCAAGGACAAGGAAAAGCCGCCTTCTGCAGCCCTTTGCTGGGACAGGAATGGCACGGAAATACCGGAAGGTGTCGCAATATGTCTCACATTGGCTTGATTTATTCATTCTTGACGAGACATTTCCGGAGCAGATTCTGGTTCTCCCGGCGGGGATTGCTGGAGGAAGGAAGCAGGATTGGCCTGGAAGGACGACGCCAGGGCGGAATCTCGCACGATTGTCGTGGACTTTCGCCCCATGGAGGTCGTTGGGGGCAACTTTCGGCACGGGATTTGTGGAGCGTTTTGAGAAGACCGGTCGAGCAGTGGCTGAACCTGCCGTCGAACGGTCGATCACCCTTCATCGAGCATGACCGATTCTTGGCGAACCTTCGCTCCCCTCCTTGGGGGAATAAGCAGGAGGAGGAAGAGGATGAGAGGAGAGCGGGCTATCAGGGAGGCGGTGGGCTTGGCCGACATCGCCGCGGAGGCGCCAACTTGGGAGTCCTCTGCCGCGTCTGTGGCAAGATCGATCGACCCGTCTGAGCTGGGGGCTCTCGATCTTCTGCGGGAGGTTGTGGGGCGCCGTCTCCAGCTCGATCCATCTTCTTCGGCGATCTCTTCACCGGGAAGCGTCATGGACCTCCTGCTCGATGTGTTGACAGGACAGGTCGAAGGGGTTGTCTGTCGCACGTCGCCGGAGTCCAATGGCAGATCTCCCCGGTTGCTGGTAAGCCACCTCGAGCGGGTTGACTTGTCGCAAGATGGCGTACTCACCGTCGCTTGTTCCACCCCCTCTCCCGATGGTTGCTTGTCTCCGGTGCTCGAGGATGAGGAATGGCGAGGAGCCTTGCCAGCTCTCGCTCTGGCGTCTGGAGAGTTGCGAGGGGCCCGGGTCGTTACCCGGGATGGGCGTCTCATCGGGCAGATCCGGGAGATCTATCTCGTTCCACGAATTCTGCAGGTCTTCTACCTGGTGAGTGCGTCACGGTGGCGCAGAATGCTGGGAGAGGAGGGATACCTGCGAGGAGATCTGCCATACGCCTATTCCCGTGACGCGCGCCGTCTCTTTGTCCCGGCAGAGATGACGGCCCGTCAGCTCTTTCCGACGCTATCCGCCGCCATTGAGGACTGGTCGGTCCGCCCATCTTCGATGGCAGAGCCTCCGCTCGCCGGACCGGGAGCGGGCTCTCGTCCCGGCCATCCTTGATCGTCCATTTCATTACGGCAAGTTCTGTGAGATCCTGCCCAGCGTCGACTCGTTGCCATTGGTTCCAACAGGGGCGCTCCCAACAGGGGGAGAGGAAGCAGGGAAGGATTGGGTATCACAGAGGGAAAGGCTGATTCTTTTGAAGAGGAAGTCCGGCGGGCTGAGCGGACTCTCGCCCGTCGCGACCCGATCCTCCGTGGCTTGGTCCGGCGTTACGGTTCCTGCCAGATTCATCCCCATCCTGACTATTTTGACGCGCTCGTCAGGTCGATTCTCTCGCAGCAACTCTCGACGAAAGCGGCAGAGACAATCTACTGTCGTTTTCTTGCCTTGCACGCGACACAGACCGCCCCCTCCCCTGGAACCATCCTGGCGACTCCCACGGAGAGCCTGCGTGCGGTCGGAATCTCTGCCCAGAAGATTGGCTACCTCCGTGACCTCTCGCAATCGGTCGAGGAGGGCAGGTTGTCCCTCGACCAGTTTCCGCAGCTGACTGACGAGGAGATCATTCGCCAGCTGGTCGTGATCAAGGGGATTGGGGTCTGGACAGTGCAGATGCTGCTGATCTTCTCTCTGGGACGGTTGGACGTGCTCCCGGTAGGGGATCTTGGCATTCGGAAGGCGATCCAACGTTGGTTCACGGAGGATGCGCCGCCCTCGCCGCTCCCCGGCCCGGCGGAGATCGAGTCGATCGCTCTGCAGCGAAGATGGGCTCCCTACCGATCGGTGGCGTCCTGGTACCTCTGGCGGAGCCTCGAGAATACTCCGTGAGGCCCCTCTCCCTCCGACGCGCGACAGGCGCTCACCGAATGGGCCGGTTGCCTTTTGCGGGGCGATTCCCTATTCTCTCTCTTTGGTCTTCTGGCACTGGTCTTCAGGGCTGATCATCGGGCAGTTGAAGATCCCTGGAGGGCTTCTTCATCCAGGATGGGTTTGTCTTTTGAAAGGCCTTCCGACCGAGATTTGCCTGTCTGACCCCAGCCCCATGGGTGAGTCGATCGCCCTCCACTCGGACTTGTACGATTTTTATGGCAGCAAACATCCGCAATTTTTCGATCATCGCCCATATTGACCATGGCAAGACGACCCTCTCGGACAGACTCCTGGAGATGACAGGGGCATTGGAACAGCGAGAAATGTCCGAACAGGTGCTGGATGCCATGGACCTCGAGCGGGAACGGGGAATTACCATCAAGGCCCATGCCGTTCGTCTCTCCTACAAGGCCAAGGACGGGCAGTCCTACATTCTCAACCTGATCGACACGCCGGGGCACGTTGACTTCTCCTACGAGGTCTC
>JBMUAP010000417.1:0-3532 GCA_049454155.1 Blastocatellia bacterium | reverse complement strand
CCGCCGTGCGCCAGCTCGTACGGGACTACGTGGCCGCCCGCGAAAAGGTCGATCCGACCGCGACCGCCGACCTCTTCACCCCCGACGCCGATCAACTCGTCTCCTCCGGAGAGTGGCGCCTCGGACGCGAGGCAGTCGTCGCTGGCACCGTGGCCAGCTCACGCCAGAACAGCGGCACCCGGACGATCACCATCACCCAGATCCGCTTTCTCTCCCCGGACATCGCCCTCGTCGATGGGCGCTACACCCTCACCCCACGCGACGGCGCCGCCTCCCGCCAAATGTGGACCAGCCTGCTCGTCCAGAAGACCGAGGGCCGCTGGCGGATCGCCGCCATTCGCAACATGCTCCCGGCCTCCCCGTAAGCCGAGCCCCCCCTCCTTGGAGGGGCTGCTCGTCCAACACCATCGTCGCCGTCAAGGGAGATCACTCCACGCGGAGCCTTTTCCCCTCTTCGCCGCCACTTCTGAAAAGATGTGCTAAGTTATTTATTTTCTTAGACTTTTCCTCTCTCTCCCCTGTCGAAAATAATTTTTGACAGGCCCCGGTCAATCTGGTATTGTCCAACATTACTTTGACAGCCGGGAGGTTCACCCCCGTTACGTCCGCGCCGCCCAGTCTGCCTCTTCGTCGCGCTTGATGGCGAGTGGCAGTTCTGCTGGACAGGCATCCTGTGGCTTTCCCCCTGGAAGCACTCTCTGTGGACGGCTCCAAGAGCAGGTTCCCCAACAACCAATCAACCGATCGATATAACGGACAAGTCATCCGATGGAGGTAATTGAACAGACAAAGATGAAGTCAGCCATTGCTGAGGTCGCGCAAACATACGGCATCGAGAATTGGGGCGCCGGATACTTTTCCATCAATTCGCAGGGACATCTCATCGCGCGGCCCGCTGATGGGGACCCCCGCTTTGTCGACATCAAGAAACTGGTCGACGACCTGCTCGCCAAACGCGTCAAGCTTCCCCTGCTGCTCCGCTTCCCCCAAATCTTTGCCAGTCAGGTTCGGAAGATGAACCACTCCTTTCAGCAAGCAATGAAGGAGTTCGACTACCACGGCAATCATCTGGCGGTCTTCCCGATGAAGGTCAACCAGCGACGGCAAGTGATCGAGGCCTATCTCGAAGAGGCCACCAAGTATCATTATGGGCTCGAGGCGGGCAGCAAGCCGGAACTCTACGCCGCAATCGCCATGGAGCAGTCCCCAGAGTCCCTGCTGGTCTGCAATGGATTCAAAGACGACAGCTTCATCGACCTGGCCTTTCTTGGCAAAAAGGTCGGCAAGAATGTGGTCATCGTCATCGAGAAGCTCAACGAACTCGGGAAGGTCATCGAAAAGACACGCGCCACCGGGATTCGACCGATGATTGGGCTTCGAGTTCGCCTCTACACGCGCGGCTCCGGCCGCTGGGAGAAGTCCGGGGGAGAGCAGTCGAAGTTCGGTCTGACGACCTCGGAGCTGCTGCAGGCCGTCAAGCTGCTGCGCGACGCCGGCATGATCGACATGCTCCGGGTGCTGCACTTCCACATCGGTTCGCAGATCACTCAGATCAAGCGCGTCAAATCGGGTGTCAAAGAGTCGGCTCGGGTCTACGCCAAGATCCGCAAGATGGGCATCGATGTTGATCATCTCAACGTCGGCGGCGGGGTCGGAGTCGACTACGACGGCAGCAAGACGAGCTTCGAGTCGTCGGCCAACTACACGCTGCAAGAGTTCGCTAACGATGTGATCTATACGATCAAGAGCGTCTGTCGGGAGGAGAACGTCCCCGAGCCGAACGTCATCACCGAATCGGGCCGTGTGCTGGTCGCCTATCACGCGATGTTGATCACCAACATCGTCGATGAGATCGAGACAGTCCAGGGGATCCACAACCTGCCCGTCTCCGAAGACAAGGCACCGGTGATCAAGGAGCTGCACGACCTCTATCGGAACTTGAACTCGAAGAACTTCCTTGAGTACTACCACGACGCGCTTGAGCAGAAGGAGGAGCTCTTCACCCTCTTCGATCTTGGGTTCATCAGTCTGGAGGAACGGGCGAAGGGGGAGGTCCTCTTCTGGGAGATCTGCGACAAGGCGAACAACTTTGCCCGCCACTCCCAGTTGAAGTCAGAGGAGTTCGACGACCTGCGCAAACTCCTTTCGGCGAAGTATCTCTGCAACTTCTCCGTCTTCCGGTCAGTCCCGGATCACTGGGCCATCGACCAGCTCTTTCCCATCATCCCGATCGATCGGCTCAATGAGATTCCGACCGACACGGCGACCCTCGTCGACATCACCTGTGACTCAGACGGAGTCGTCGACCGGTTCGTCGACCTGCACGATGTCAAGGAGGTTCTCGAAGTCCACGATCTCAAGGACAATCGCCCGTACTACCTCGCCCTCATGCTGGTCGGTGCCTATCAGGAGGTCATGGGCAATTTCCATAATCTCTTCGGGACGACCAACGAGGCGCACGTCATCATCGCCGAGCACGGGGATTACCACATCAGTCGAATGGTCGCAGGATCACAGGTCGGGGATATGCTCTCCTTCGCCGAATATCGCAAGGAGTTTTTACAGGAGAGCTTTGCGAACCTGCTGCAACGCCAGATCCGCAAAGGACAACTGACCGAAGCGGAGGCCAGCGGGATTACCGCGGCCTATGAAAGCAACTATTCTGGATATACCTATCTCGAACCAAACGAGCGGCGCTAACCCACCAGGCCGGGGAAGCGGACCGATCCGCTCCCCGCGTGGCGGCCTTCTTCTTTTTTTCGCATTTTTACCTCCCCCGGGTGGAGTATGGTTATATGATCCGACGAATGAAAGGTGCAAAGTACCTAACCAAACCGACACAGCCATTGCAGATTGACCGGGACCGCAGCGTTCCTGGACTGCTCGATAAGATGGAGCATATCTCCTTCCAGGGGAGAAATCTCGCGGTTGCTCACCAGATCTGGCTGCAGATGTTGCAGGAGAACGCCGTGGTGATGATGGGGCTGGGGGGTGCCCTGGTTCCGGCCGGGATGCGACGCCTGGTGGCCTATCTCATCAAGAACCGCTGCGTCGATGTGCTTGTCGCCACCGGGGCCAATCTCTTTCACGATCTGCATGAGACCCTCGGCCGGCACCATTACATCGGGGACCCGCGGGTCAATGACAACGACCTGCTCGAGGA
Source organism: Blastocatellia bacterium (assembly GCA_049454155.1). Taxonomy (GTDB): domain Bacteria; phylum Acidobacteriota; class Blastocatellia; order RBC074; family RBC074; genus CAIOZW01. The sequence continues at coordinate 369 of JBMUAP010000417.1, read as the reverse complement.
GAAAGTGGATCGGATTTACGATACCTTTGCCTCGGAAGAGGAGTTCCGGGAGGCGAACGAGTGGATCGGCGGCTTTGCCGGGCAGCTCGATCACAGCCACCCCCATTCGACGAGAGAGTTTCTGCACCTGCTCGGGCGCGAGTTGAGCGAGATCGCGACCGAGGATGGAATTCTGACCTCGGCCTATAAAGCGCGTGTCCCGATCTTCTGCCCGGCAATCACCGACAGTGCCTTCGGGGTCGCGATTGGGGTCAGTCGAATCGAGAAGAAGAATCCCTTTCAGTTCGATGTCATCCAGGATGTGGTCGAGATGGCCCAGATCGTCTCCAAGTCGCGCTCGACTGGCGTGATCTACTTTGGAGGAGGAAC
>JBMUAP010000416.1:0-3533 GCA_049454155.1 Blastocatellia bacterium | reverse complement strand
CTTCTTCAATCTGTTTCTGGTCGACGAGAAACAGGGCCGCTTGGTCTGGAAGAAATCGATCGGGTATCAGCCGACGGAAGTGGCTGAGTATGCGGTCCTCCCGGTCGATCGGAGCCTCGCTTCGGCAGCTTGGCGCGAGAAGCAGACCATCAACGTCGGAGATGTAACGCAGGATGAACGGTATCTCCCGATTGGTACGATGGGGGAGAGGCCTCCCCGGTCCGAGATCGCGGTCCCTCTGTTGCTGGTCTCCGAGCAGAAGGTCGTCGGAGTCCTGACGATCGAGAGCCCCGAGGAGAACTACTTCCAACAAGAGCACGAGCAGGCACTGCAGCTGGTCGGCAGCCACCTCGCCATCGCCCTCGAGCACGCCCGTGTCTACCAGGAGCTCCGACAGCGAACCCGGGAGATGCAGACACTGATCGAGATTGGACACGAGATCACCTCAATTCTCGACCTCGATCGGCTTCTCAACCACATTGCCCCCCTCCTTGATCGCGTCATCAGCTATGAATTTCTGCTGGTCGGTTTGATCGATCCGCTCCGGGAGGAGTTTGTCTGGAATGTCGAGCTTGGGTATGGAGCCCAGCAGCAAGAACGGGAAACGCGGACACCGGTCAACCGGGGAATCGTTGGACGCGCGGTCCGGGAAAGACGCACCCAGATCGCCAACGATGTTCGGCAGGATCCCGATTACTACGTCACGGAGAACTGGCGTGGGCAGGGGCAGCGCGCGGAGATCGCTGTACCCCTCATCTTCGAGGGGAACGTCATCGGAGTGATCGCCCTCGAAAGTGGGACGCGCAACGCCTTCCAGGAGGACCACGCCCGCCTGCTGGAGAGTGTGGCCAACAACCTCAGCATCGCCATCGCCAATGCCCGTCTCTACCAGGAGCGGCTCGACCGGGAACGGCAGTTTGAGCGTGAGATCATGATGGCTCGCGACGTACAACGGTCGATGATTCCCGAGGCGTCGCCCCACCTGCGCGGATTCGAGTTTGCGGCCCGGCTCGAGCCGGCCCTCAATTTGAGCGGGGACTTCTACGACTACATGAGCCTCTCCGAGAAGCGCCTCGGCGTGATGATCGGAGACGTCGCCGGCAAGGGGATTCGGGCGGCGATGGGGATGGGAGCGGCCCGGAGCATCATGCGCAGCGTCGCCCGGCGAGGGCACGGACCGAGCCGCGTCCTGCGGGATGCCAATCTTCGCATCCACCGCGACCTCGGCAGCCAACTGCTGCTGACGCTGGTCTATGCCTTGGTCGATGCCGAGACGCGGACCATTCAGTATTGCAATGCCGGCCATAATCCGCCCCTCCTGATCAGTGCCAATGGGCGCTGGCGTGCACTCAAGACAGGAGGGCTGCTCATGGGGGTCTTCGACAAGCAACAGTACAAGAGCGAAACCCTGCATCTGGAGCGTGGAGATCTGATCCTCTTCTACACGGATGGCTTGCCAGAGGCCCATACGCCGCTGCCGGAGCGGCAGGAGATTGGCGAGCAGCGGGTGATCGACTTTTTGCTGCGCCACCGGCACCTGCGGGCGCAGCCCCTCCTTGACGCCTTGACCGCCTGGATTCAGGAGTTTACCCGGGGAGCGCATCAACACGACGATCTGACGTTGCTGGTCATGAGCGTGCTGTGAGAAACCAACCAGGAATGTCGGTGGTGATCCAATCGGCAGCGGAGAGGGCGTCGGCGGGATAGCTCGTCGTGACGGCGAGGCAACGCAGCCCGGCGGCGCGTGCGGCGGCAACGCCGGCGACCGAATCCTCGATGGCTAAGCACTCCGTTGGGGTGAGGGGGCCGATGCGCTCCTGCAGTCCGGCCAGCCCGCGCCGGTAGCCCTCGGGATTGGGCTTCGATTCTTGCACATCCTCGGCGGCGATGATCAGCTGGAAGTAGCTGCCAAGCCCAGCCCGGTCAATGCTCAGTTCGATCTCCTCCCGGAGCGCACCGGAGACGATGGCCAGCGGCGCCTGTTCGGAGAGCAAGGTCACCAGCGACGCCATTCCGGGAAAGAGGTATCCGCCGGGAGGAGCAGCCAGCAAGACTTCGCGATAGGAGGCCGCCTTCTGCTCGATGAGCTCTTCGATCCGCTCTGGATCCTGGGCTTCGTCCAACCGGTTGTGTTCACGCAAGGCGCGCTCAAAGCATCGTCGATCGTCCAGCCCGAGATATTTGTGCGGATACTCTTCTGGAAGAAAGCGCATGCCCTCGGCGATGAGCACTCGACCGAGCAGCTCGCGATGGAGCGGTTCGTCGTCGACGAGAACTCCGTTGAAGTCAAAGATGATTGCCTGGAACGATCTGGGCTCCATTTCATTCTCCCCTGGCGTGCTGGATCCACTCCCCTCGACGGGAGCCCAAAGTAAGGTCTGGTTGCCAATTCCGCCGGGTTGAGGTTAAATCGTCAGGCTTGGGAAGTAAACCGCGCGGGCGGTCCGATTGGTGGCAGGGAACTCGAAGCCGCGAGGGCATTGCGACGACAGGACGGGAACCATGCAATTGGCGCGAGTTGTCGGAACCGTTGTTTCGACCATCAAGAATGCGGGACTGGAGGCGCGCAAGCTGATGCTCGTCCAATCGGTCGATGAGCGATTGCGTCCGACCGGTCGGCCATTGGTGGCGGTCGACTCCGTCGGTGCCGGAGTCGGGGAGCTCGTCTTCTGGTGCCGTGGCAAAGAGGCCAGCTTCCCATTCGAGGGTAGCGAAGTGCCGACCGATGCGACCATCGTCGGAATTGTCGATTCGCCGGCTCACGTCAAGGCTTTGACGTATGGAGAGAGCGGCGCGAAACCAGAGGGGGAGTCGGCGTGATCCTTGCCCGCGTGCTCGGCAACATCGTCGCGACCCAGAAGAACCGGCGGTACGACGAGGCGCGCATTCTGTTGGTTCAACCAGTGGGGCCGGATGGGGCGACTCCCCGTGGCGCTTCACTGCTTGCTCTCGACTCGGTCGACGCGGGGGAGGGAGATCTCGTCCTCTTGATCCAGGATGGATGGTCTGCTTCGACCGCAGCAACAGGCACACCGGGAGCTGCGATCGACAGTGCGATCATCGGGGTTGTCGATACGATTGAATGGGAGAAGGCCGAATGAAGGAATGGACCCCAGAGGCAATCCGCGAGTTGGTCCGCCAAGCTGTCCACGAGGCGCTGGCGGAGTCACCCTCTCCGTCCTTGCCGCCCAGTCCGGATCCCCCGCAAGAGGTCCTGCTCGAGCCACCACCACCTCGCTCGGCCCCGTCGGCCTACTATGCCCCGTGGAGCGGAGTCGCCTACCTCGCCCACCCCAGCCAACAACTGCTGCCGACGGTCGCGGCTCGGGCAACCGAACTGCTCTGGGCCTCCCCGTCCGGTTCCCCATCTGGAGGGGACTGCTTTCTCGAGAAGGGCCAGCCGTGTGACGATTGTGGCCGCTGCCGCTCCCTCGGGTTTTGAGCTCGTCCCCCCTCCCTCGATCTATTCCCCTGATGAGTCCCCCAGGACGATGCGTGGAACGATTCTTCCAGCGGTCGCGTCGAAGACCGCG
>JBMUAP010000415.1:0-3536 GCA_049454155.1 Blastocatellia bacterium | reverse complement strand
AACGCCCGCATGACCTCCTCCTTCTCCGCCGGCTTGAGCTTGCCGTGCAGCAGGCCCAGCCGGAACGAGGGGAAGATGTCCCGCTGAAGATGATGGTACATCTCCGTCGCATTGCGCAGGTCGAGCTTCTCCGACTCCTCGATGATGGGGTAGACGATATAAGCCTGCCGACCCAGGGTCAGCTGATCGCCAATAAACCCGTAGATGCGATCTCGCCGATCATCTCCCCGCACGACCGTCCGGACGGGGGTGCGCCCAGGGGGAAGCTCGTCGATGACCGAGACGTCGAGATCGCCATAGATCGTCATTGCCAGGGAACGCGGGATCGGGGTTGCTGTCATCACCAGAACATCCGGATTGAGCCCGCGACGCCGAATCTCCGCCCGCTGCAGCACCCCAAACCGGTGCTGTTCGTCGATCACCACCAACCCCAGTTTGCTGAAATTGACCCCTTCCTGGATCAGAGCGTGCGTCCCGACGACGAGGTCGATCTCCCCTGCCTCCAGTCCGGCCAGGATCCCGCGCCGTTCCTTCGCCTTGAGGCTGCCAGTCAGCAAGGCGACTTGATAAGGACGCCCCTCGACGAGCCGGGTGATCGTCCGGGCGTGCTGTTCGGCAAGACTCTCTGTCGGCGCCAGCAAGGCCGTCTGCTAGCCATTCTCGATGGCGACGACCATCGCTTGCAGGGCAACGATCGTCTTGCCGCTGCCGACATCCCCCTGCAGCAGCCGGTTCATCGGCTCATCCCCAGCCATATTGGAGACAATCTCTCCGACCACCCGCCGTTGTGCCGCCGTCAAGGCAAAGGGCAGAATGGCGCGGACCGCTTCCCGAACCCGCTCGGTCAGCTCGATCCGCTCGCCCTTCGGCTCCCGGACCCGATCCTCGCGCCGTATCCCGAGCGCGATCGCCAACCAGAAGAACTCTTCGAAGATCAGACGACGATGGGCGTCGGAGGCCGATTGATTATAGTCCTCAATCGTCCCTCCCTCTCCGGGGAAGTGGATCTCCCGCAGCGCCTGGTCGCGCCCCGGCAGGCCACAGCGCGCGATGAGATCCGCGGGGAGGTTCTCTGCGATCGGTGTGGGCAGGTGGGCAAGCAGATGGTAGACGATCGACCGCAACTGCCGGGTCCGGAACTCTCCCAATTTCCGATAGACAGGGACTCTTCGTGCGGTATGAATCGCCTCGGCCTCTGTCTCCTCGACGACTCCCGGCGACGGGCTCGGCGCGGGAGGCAAGATCTCGTAGTCTGGATTCTCAACCTCATAGACCCCTTTGTAACGATTCCATTTCCATTGTCCAAAGAGGATGACCCGCGTCTCTCGTGGAAAGACCCGTTGCAGATAGATCTGATTCCACCAGAAAGCACGGATCTGGGCCTCTCCGTCGGACGCCCAGAACTCATAGAGCTTGAGGCGTCCGCCTTTGATTGGAATCAGCCCTCCAATGCGGACCACCACCTCGACCGAGGCTTCCAACCCTTCGCTCAACTGCGCGCTCCGTGTCAAATTGGACCGGTCTTCATAGCGCATCGGGAGGTAATGGAGGAGGTCCTCGACAGTCGCGCCAGCCAGATCGAGCCGCCCCTGCAGCGCCGCGATCTCTGCCGCCAGCTGCTCGGCCGTCTTCCGACCAACCCTTGGCAACCCATGCGCCGCCAGCTCGACAATTGGTGTCTCCAACGTCAACACTCGTCTCTCGCCTCCCATACGTCATTCACGACCGCTCTCCTCCCTCTTCAGAATGGACGATTGAAATGCGCCGCGATTCGCCCCCCAAATCGGTAAGCTCGACCTGACATCGCTTCCTCGAATAACGAATGGCGGGAAGCCGCTCGGGCCACTCGACGATGATCACGGCCCCGGACTCGGCAATCCATTCCTCCCAGCCAAGCGCCTCCAACTCCTCGAACGACCCTGAAAGGCGATAAAGGTCAAGATGATAGAGGGTCAGCCGACCCTCGTACCGGTTGAGAATCGTATAGGTGGGACTGGTCACCTCGGCGGGATCGATTCCAAGCCCTGCGGCCAGCCCCTTGGCAAAAATCGTCTTTCCCGCTCCCAGCTCTCCCCTCAACAGCAGCAGTGTGGAGGACTCGATCGACTCTCCTAGCGCCATCGCCAGGGCAAAGGTCTCCTCCGGGGAGTGCGTCAGGTATTCGCCTCTCGAGATCATCTCCTCCTCCCGAGAAGCCGAATCGATGGAGATCCGGCTCGCCCTTCGACCCGCCCATTCCCCTCCAACTCCATCAGCGACTGCGGGAGAAACCGCTGCAGATCCGTGGCGAGGAGGCTTCGCTCCCCCTGCGCCATCGCGGCAAAATCCCCGCAGAGCCCGTGGAGGTAGACCCCCGTGATCACACCACCAACCGCCGCAGCCACTCCGGATGACTGCGCCAACAGTCCCGCCAGCAACCCCGTCAGGACATCTCCCGACCCCGCCGTTGCCATCCCCGCATTCCCCGTCGGGTTGATCCACACCTTCCCGTCCGGTGCGGCGATCAAGGTTCGCGCCCCCTTGAGGACGACGATCAACCCTTGGCGAACGGCCAACTCCCGCACCATCCCGACCCGATCTGCCAGGACACGCGACGTCGACGTGCCGAGCAACCGGGCCATCTCCCCAACGTGCGGGGTCAGCACGATCGGTCGCTCCTCTTCGCCTCGCAACTCAGCCGGCCAGGGGGAGAGCCCATTGAGCCCATCCGCGTCGAGGATCACCGGTCTCTGCCGCCCTTCGACCAGTGCGTGGAGGAGAGACCGTGACTCGCTCTCCCCGGAAGCGAGACCTGGCCCAATGGCCACCACCGTCTGGCCCTCCGCCAGTGTCCTCAGCTCTCCCAAGGAACCAATCGCCAACCCTCCCCCTGGTGTCTCTCTTACCCCGACCGTCATCACCTCCGGCCCGGCCTGTCCGACCAACCATCCCTGAACCGAAGCGGGCGTGGCCACCGTCACCAACCCCGCTCCAGCCAGCAGAGAAGTCCTCGCGGCCATCGCTGCCGCCCCCGTCTTCCCCCGCGATCCAGCAATCAACAACACTCGCCCCATCTCGCCTTTGTGCGCCGTCCAACGACGCGCGGTCTCCTCAAGCCAGCTCCTTGCATCCTCTCTCTCGACCACCAACAACCCTGGCTCTCCCAGCGCTTTCGCCATCAACCAATCCGGGGTACCAATCGGAGCAATGAGCAACTGCCCATTGCTTCCTGCCGCTGGCGGCAGGACGTTGGCCGGCTTCGGGGCCGTAAATGTGACCGTCAAATTTGCCTGAACGCAGACCCCGCTCGGCGTCTGACGATCTCCCATCAAGCCGGAAGGTAGATCGACCGCAACCACCGTCGCCCCTCGCCCTCGCAGCCGATTGATCCCCTCGATCACCTCCCGCATCTCCCCTTCCACCGTTCTCGTAACGCCAGTTCCCAGCAAGGCATCGACGAGGACCTCCCCCGACCATCGACGTTCCCAACTCAGGTCCCACCCGGCCACCTCGCGAAACCGAAGTCGTCCCTCGCCTCCCTCTCCTTCCGCTAATCG
>JBMUAP010000414.1:0-3539 GCA_049454155.1 Blastocatellia bacterium | reverse complement strand
CTGCCCTCCTCGATCCCTCACTTGCGGATCACTGACAGGGTGATCGCTGACGGATATTGGGCCGAATGGTGGACGGCATTGCGTGCGACGACCCCTTGCGCTTCGTCGTAGTTCCGTCCGCCCGTGTTGAGGTTGCGGTCAAAGCGGGGAAAGTTGCTGCTCGAGATCTCGAGGCGGATTCGATGGCCCGCCCCGAAGAAGTTGCTCGTCGTCAGCGGTTGAAAGGTCACCTTAGCGACCTTTCCGGGCTCCATCCAGACGAGTGGTTTGTCGTAGCCATTCCGGTACCGCATCCGCTGGATCGTCTCGTCGAGGTTGAAGGCTTTGCCGTCCGGCTCGACGTCGATCAGTTTGACGGTGAAGTCCGTATCCTTCGCGTCGGAGGAGACGAAGAGCGTCACCTCGATCGGGCCGCTCACCTCGATCCCTTCGGTAAGCGGTTCTGTCGAATAGACGAGGACGTCAGGCCGCTCCTCGATGCGCCGTTGATCGAAGGCACCCCCGGCAATGGCATTGCCAGTGCAGCAGACGTTGCCGCCGAGGGAGGGGACGGGATTCGCTGGGTCGTAGGTGAAGCGGTCAGGTTGGTCATGGGCGGGCGGGGCCGGGGCCAGCCGCCCATCCCCGTGCAAGGTATTGGCTTGGCCACCGCTCGTCAGGTAGAGGGTCAGGGGGACCGCACCGGCGGGAGGCCAAGTTTCGGAGGACTGCCACTGGTTGCTTCCCATGGTGAAGTAGCGGACTCGTGGCATCTTCTCAAGCAGCCCGTTCTTCTCGCCTCGCAGGAAGTGGTCGAACCAGCCCCAGGTCAGTTCATCGTAATTGAGCCGAGCGTCCCCAACACTGCGTTCCCCGACCAAGGTCTGTTCCGTCGCCCGCGTGAAGGCGCAATGGAGGGTCGGGGCAATCACGGCGTACTGCTGATTGGCAATCTCTGGACGGGCAGTGCGGCGCACGTGGTTGAAGGCCGCCAGATTGGGGCCCACCGAGACGTCGTACCAGGACATGAACCAGAAGCCGGGCACTTCGATCGGCATGTCATCGTGCCAGAGTCCACCTTTGTACCAAGCCGGATCGTTCGGGGTTCGCTCGATCATGGCTCCGCCCGTCGGCACCGGCATCCGGTCGGCGAAGATCCCCGTCGGACCATCGACCGCCCGGAGGATCTCTTTGACCGGCAAATGGCGCAACGCTTTTGACCAGTCGACTGGGGGAAGCTGGGGGGCGAGGTCGAACGCCTTCGAGGCAAGGATCCGCTCAGCCTGGGTCAAGTTCGGCGGAAACATCGGACGGACCTGGTTCTGCTGCCCGTAGAGCCAGGCGATGAAGAGCATCTGAACCGCCCCGCCGCGAAACCAGTTGCCCTGCTCATAGTACGGAGCAAAGCGGCCGACACCGGCACCGAAGGCCTGTGGAACGATCGCCGCCAGCGCCGGCGGGTTCTTCGACGCGACCGCCATCTGCCATTCTGCCGTCGAGGAGCAGCCGATCGTCCCCACCTTCCCGTTGGACCAGCTCTGGGCGGCAATCCAGGAGAGTGCGTCCTCGCCGTCGCTCAGCGGGGCACCGAGAATGTCGTACTCTCCCTCCGAAAAGAAGTGGCCACGCTCGTTCATCTGCACATACGCATAGCCGCGCCGGACCGCCTCCAGCTCCCGACTCATCTCTCGCGGAGCGCCATTGCGCACATCCCAAAAGTTGAAATTGTAGGGGGTGCGAACGAAGACGGTCGGGTATCTCTTGGTCGAATCCTTCGGGCGGTAGATGTCGGCGGCCATCCGTTTCCCATCCCGCATCGGAACCATGACCTTCCGCTCGACGACGGCGATCGACTGCAGCTCGGCCTCCAGCGCCCAGCGTCGGGCGAGCACCTCCTCGCTCAGCCCACCCGGGCGCTGCGCGTCTACGACCGGAACGCGGCGGCTCATCGGAAGCAGGGCTGCCAGCAACAGAACGATCAGGAGAGAGCGGAGGGGGATGAGGGAGAGACGCAGCGACGGAGGTGTGGGGCTCATTTGGCTCCTCTTGATGTGGAGATCCCCAATCGTTCTGTCCGTCGAGTCCTCTTTTCAAAAACGACAGGTCAGGACGAGGGGGGCGGATCGAGGATCAGCGCCTCTTCGAGGAGGCGGGCGACGGTGTGAACGACCCCGATCGTGCGGGCATACTCCATCCGGACCGGGCCGACCACTCCCAGACTCCCGATGATCCGGTCGCCATTGCCGTAGTACGAAGTGATGACGGTGCACCCGTGCAGGCTCGGCAGGCTGTTCTCGCTGCCGATCCGGATGATCACCGACTGGCCACGGGTTGTGTCGAGGCACTCGTGGAGAATCTTGACCAGTCGGCTCTTCTCCTCGAAGACGCGCAGCAGCTCCCGCATCTCTTCGAGGTTGGCGAAGTCGGGCTGGCTGACAATCGTCGAGGCCCCATCAACGAAGACCTCTGGTTCCCCCTGCGCGTTCTCCCGCAGGCTCCGCTGACAGAGCAGCGCCGCATTCTGGAGCAGCCGATCATAGGCCGCCTGCTCCTCCGCCAGGCGCTTGACCAGCGCCGCCTTGAGTTCGGCGAGGCTCATTCCGGCAAAATGGGTGTTGACGTAGTTGGCTGTCCGGTTGAGCTCGTCCTGCGTCAGGTCTTCGTCGATTCGCACCAACCGATCCTGGACCATGCCGGGCTTGGTCACGGTGATGACGAGGATCCGCCCGTCTCCCACCCGCACGAAGTCGATGTGCTGAATGACATCGCTCGAGACGTTGGGCGAGATGACGATGCCGACGTGATGGGAGATCCGAGAGAGGAGGTGCGAGGCGCGCGCGAGGAGGTGGTCGGCACTCGGCCAGTGCTCGCCGGTGATCAGCATCTGAATTTCGCTCTCTTCCGAAGCGGGGAGCGACGGTCGATCGAGCATGTGATCGACGAAGAACCGGTAGCCCTTGTCGCTCGGGACTCGCCCGGCCGAGGTGTGTGGCGACTCGAGGTAGCCGGCCGCTTCGAGGTCCGAGATGATGTTGCGGACGGTTGCGGGTGAAAGGCCCTCCCGCGTCAGGCGGGAGATCGTCCGGGATCCGACCGGCTCTCCCGTGGCAATGTGCGTGCGGATCAGCAGCGCCAGCATCTCCTGGCTGCGCTGATCGAGCCACTCTCCTGCCTCGGTCGATCCTTTCGGCATACCTCCACCTTCTATCGCCGCTTGCCCCTCGCCCCTCATCCCTCGTCCCTCGTCCCTCGTCCCTCATTTGCTGACAAAAGAAAGGTCGAAGAAAAGTATCACCCGGTTCGAAAGAGTGTCAAGAACGGCCTCTCGCCCCCTCTGACCCGATTGCCCGGGGGCGGGTCTCTGTGGTACCTATCGATGGTTCCGAGACCATTGATTTTCGAGGTTCACGGCTCCCTCCGTGAACCATTGGGGCAAGGAGAGGTGGCCTGTCGACAGGTCGATCGATGCGGATCCGGCCTGTGCGATTGAAGTAGAACATCCAGGATTGCCCAGGATTGCCCAGGATTACCCAGGATGGCAAGGACCGGGCCGGCTGACG
>JBMUAP010000413.1:0-3539 GCA_049454155.1 Blastocatellia bacterium | reverse complement strand
CCCCTGTGCCCCCGAGCCACAAGGGCGGCCCCACCGAGTACTTCGGGCGCCGGACAGAACCGGCCTTCGACCTGCTCGGGGCGGCCTCGATCTCCGGCGGCCTGACCTTCGACGCCCTGCTCGCCCCGGCGCGAGCCGAACGGCTGGTCGCCTTTCACGCTGAGGATCCACGGACTCCTGGGCTGCGTGAGGTCCTCGGCTCGACCATCAAAGCGGTCTGGCTCACCCCGCTTACCACCGCCAGCGATCAGCGCGCCATTCAACTGACGCTCCAGGCCCTCCTGCTCGGCCGTCTGATGGACCTCGCTGCGCACGAGGCGGCGTCGCCCCTCGTCCGTGCCGAGGCGAGCGAGGCTCTGCGCGGGGTTCAGACCCTGCTCAAGACCCCGACCGCTCTCTCCACCCCCGATCCGACGGTCCGCGCCCATCGCCGCTGGGCCCTCGACGAGCTAGAACGCTTTTTGACCCGCCCGGCGACCCTGCGGCAGCCTTCTCAACGGCTGCCCACCCCGGCCGGGGATCCCATTGGCCACCCATAGGGCCGCGTGGTTGGGGGGGCTCGCCCCCTTCCTAACACGGCCCTTCGACCTCTCCCCGCGAGAGAGAAGGAGTCAGATCAGCAGATGCGCATCATCGCTTTTGGAGCCCATCCCGACGACTGTGAGCTGAAGGCCGGCGGCGTCGCCGCCAAGTGGGCCGCGCAGGGCCACCACGTCAAGTTTGTCGCCACCACCAACGGGAATGTCGGCCATTTCGCCATGGGCGGAGGCCAACTCGCCCTGCGACGCAAGGCCGAAGTCGAGCACTGCGCCGAGATCCTCGGCATCACCACGCAGGTCCTCGATATTCACGACGGCGAACTGATGCCGACGATCGAGAACCGCAAGAAGATCGCCGGGCTTATCCGCGACTGGCAGGCCGATCTCGTCCTTTGCCACCGGCCGAACGACTACCACCCTGATCATCGTTACACCGCGACGCTGGTGCAGGATGCCGCCGTCCTCGTCGCCGCCGCCTTCTTCGCCCTCGACACCCCTCCCTGCCCGAAGAATCCGATGATCCTCTTCTACTCGGATGGCTTCAAGAAGCCCTACCCCTTCGATCCCTCGATCATCGTCGACATCGACGATCAGATCGATACCAAGCGCGCCTGCATCGATGCCATGCCCTCCCAGTTCGCCGACCGCGACTCCTGGATGGGACGCTATCTGCCCGGCGTGCCGGACGATGAGGAACAGCGACGGATCTATACGCGGGAATGGCTGATCGCGTTCGATGCCGAGGTCGCCAATGACTACCGCGACCTGCTCGTCAAACGCTACGGGGAGGAAAGGGGAAGGGCGATTCAGTACGCCGAGGCCTTTGAACTCTGCGAGTATGGCTCACCCGCCTCTTGGGACGTCCTCGATGAACTCTTTCCACGGTAGGAACAGCGTTGGGTCATTCGCTGGTGGTGACCGCTCTCTTCGAGGAGGAGAGGGCGGTCCACCGCCAGCGCGGCAACGGCCCAGACGGGCCTCGCCCTCAACTCAGCTTCTGGTCGACTGAACCATTTCCCGCTCCCGACATGATCAGGGAGATCGCCGCCAGCAGCAACACCAGCGGAAATTCGTACCCGCCATTCGAGCCGAGAAATCCGTTCTTCCAGTGAACACCGAAGACGGCCGTCGCCATCGTGCAGGAGATGAAGAAGGCCGCCGGCCGCGTCAATAGTCCGAGCAAAACAAGGATCCCTCCGAGGAACTCCGCGAGGGCGGCCGCGCCCAGCCAGAGCGCCGCTGGCTTCATGAACCCAAACGGTGGGGTCCCCTGCAGCCAGAGTTCGAAGCCCTTTCCCCCCATCACGCCGAGCACTTTCTGGGCTCCGTGGACCAGCATGACACTGCCGAGTCCCAGTCGAATGGGGAGCGGCGACCAAGTCGCCCGTGTCGACATCCACTCCTGCAACGTACTTCTCCTCGCCATCTCTATCCCTCCGTATACCCGATTTGTTGCTTGGTTGATGGGGATGATCAGGAAGCGGTGAGTCTGTGGTGGCCTTCTCCTCTCTCCGTTGGCCCCCAAGAGGGCAGGGCGGGCGGCCGGGGCTCACTTCTGATCAGGTCGCATTGGAAACTGGCGGAGTCTACCCCCTCCCTTCCGGGAGGTCAAGTTCGAATGACCAAGCCGCCTCCACCGGCTTGCACTTTCGGACGCCCTCTGGTATTGCCTCAAGGGCCATTCGGCGCCTTGTATCCGGTGGGCCTGCTTGAGCCCCCCCACCTCCCCTATTTCCCGATCGAACGATGGTCGATCAGAGAAGGAGCAGCTCTTGGAAGGAAAAGTTTCCGTGATAGCCTATCTCGAAGTTCACCCGGGCAGCGAGGCCGAATTCCTCCACGCCGCCGAGGATGTCATCGCCGCCACCCGCCAAGAAGAGGCCTGTCTCAACTACGATCTGCATCAGTCTTCTACGGAATCCTGCCGCTTCGTCTTCTATGAAAACTGGACCAGCCTCGCCGGTCTCGATCAACACTCGAAGTCGGAGCACATTCGCCTCTTCCGCGAGCGGATCGGAGGGATTCTCGCCAAGCCGACCGAGATCACGCTCTGGTCGATGGTCAGCACGCCTGCGGCCTGAACCCGCTACCACAAATAGAGCCGGCCCTGTCCTTCCTTCCCAGCGGCTTGGTCCAGGGGGAGGGACAGGGCCCGAGGGGGCTCACCCGTGTTTCCGCCAAGTGTTGGCTACCGACAGACCATCGGACAGTTTCGGCAAGCCTTCCCCTTCTTGTACTTCTTGCAACACTTCGATTTCTTGCTCACGTCAACCTCCTTGCCATTTCTAGATTAGAGTCAAGATGGAGACCCGTTAAAAGCGGAACTGGATGCCGGTCTGGAAGAGGCGGGGAATGGTCGGAAGGATTCCTCTCGCCCGATCGACGATCGCCACCCGGTCGAAGAGATTCTTGACCGTTACGAAGACCGTCGCCCGGATCGACTCCAGTTCTTGGTTCATTGTCAGATTCCACAGCGTGTTGGATGGGATCAGGCCCCGCTGGCCATTCGGGGTCGGGGTGACCGTGTTGAGATCATCCCCGAACTGGCGTCCCGTGTGCACCCCTTCGAGCATGGCCGACCAGCCCTTCGCATGCGCATAGCGCACGTGGAAGGTCGCCAGATGCTCCGGCGCGTAGGGAACGCGATTTCCCGTGATCAATGTCTGACCAAACCCGGAGATGTTGCTGAAGCGGACTCCCCGGAATTCGGCGATCGGGAGCCAGGTATAAGCGATCGTCCCGGAGAAGCGGTGACGGGACCCCAGCCAACGGTCCGTCTCGAAGTGGGTGCTGACTTCGGCCCCCTGATGCAGCGTCTCGCCACCATTGGTGAGGGTGGCCCCGATTCCGCCAGCGAGACTCGCCGGGACGACCTGATTGCTGTAGTCCATCCGGAAGAAGGTCGCCTCCGCTCGGATGCCGCTGCTCCACTGCCCCCGTACCCCTGCCTCGTAGTTCCAGCTCAACTCGGGATCAAGGTCGACCGATCCCCCGGTCGTG
>JBMUAP010000412.1:0-3541 GCA_049454155.1 Blastocatellia bacterium | reverse complement strand
CTCGCCCTCGTCCTCGCCACGGCAGTCCTCGCGCTGCGCCGCCTGACCGCGCTCCTCGCGCCCGTGCTGCCTGAGTCGACCCAGTCGATCTGGGAGCAGCTCGGGGAGAAGGGGCGGGTCGCCAGCGTCCGCCCATCTGACCTCCCGTGGGAACAGCGCTCTGGACAAACGATCGGTGCTGTCTCCCCCACCTTTCCCAAACTCGATCGGAACAAGATTATGGATGAGATCAATCAGGAAGAGCGAACTTCAGTGGAGTCGCCCAGTGCCCCCGCCGCGCCTCCAGCGCCAGCCCCCGTCAACACGGTGAGCGAGCCGGTTCCAGGGATTGCGACGATTTCGATCGATGACTTTACCAAGGTGGAGCTGCGTGCGGGAGAGATCAAAACGGCGGAGCGGGTCCCCAAAGCGGATAAGCTGTTGCGAATGACGATCGATCTCGGCGAAGCGAGTCCCCGGCAGATTCTCGCGGGGATCGCCCAGTACTATGAGCCCGAGGCCCTGATTGGCCGCAAGGTGATCGTCGTCGCCAACCTGGCCCCACGCAAACTGCGGGGCCTTGAATCCCAAGGGATGGTGCTCGCCGCGTCGATCGGAGACGAGGGGCGCCCCATCCTCGCCGGATTTCTGGAAGAGGTCCCGAACGGTGCGCGGCTACGCTAGGCCATGTTGATCGATTCTCACGTTCATCTGGATGTCACCCAATTCGATGCGGACCGCGAAGAGGTGATTGCGCGGGCCCGTGCCGCCGGTGTCGAGTGCATGCTCGAGATCGCGGGAAGCGACATCGGCGCCGGCTCCCTTCCCCGCGGTCTACGACTTGCCGAGACCTACCCGTTCATCTACGCAGCCGTCGGCCTCCATCCCCACGAAGCGAGCCTCTACGATGAGGCCCTCGAAGCTGTCCTGCTGACGGCCAGCCAGCACCCCAAGGTGATTGGCTGGGGAGAGATTGGGCTCGATTTCCACTATGACCACAGCCCGCGCGAAGTCCAGCAGGCGGTCTTTCGTCGGCAACTCCAACTGGCCAGCCAAACGGGCCTCCCCCCCATCATTCACACGCGGGAAGCCGACGAGGAGACGATCGCCATTCTCGATGAGGTCTGGACCGATCCAGTCGCCCGGGAGAGGGGCGGCGTCTTCCACTGTTTTACGGGCACGCACGCCCTGGCGGAAGCGGCCCTCGCGCGCGGCTTCCTGCTCTCCTTCTCTGGAATCGTCACCTTTCGCTCGGCGACCGAGCTGCAAGAGATCGCGGCCAACCTCCCAACGGACCGCTTCCTGATCGAGACAGACTGCCCCTACCTCGCCCCTGTCCCCCATCGTGGCCGGCGCAATGAGCCCGCCTTTGTCCGGGAAACAGCCGCCTTTCTCGCCCAATTGCGGGGAGTTCCGATCGAGGAGTTGATCGCGACGACCGCGGAGAACTTCCGCAGACTCTTCCGCCCGCCTTCCCTGTAAGTGCCCCCGGGCAAGAATCCGTCAAGCCATCCCCGCTTGTGATACATCTATGATGAATCGTACAATCGGAGGGCATACTTTCCTTGTAACTACTCACGGTGGGGAAGAGATGATTGCACCACAGAGGCACAGAGATCACCGAGAAGAAGATAGGTAAGTGAGCCGCATCAACCAGCGTCCATCGTCAGAATAGAAAAGATGATTTTCACCACAGAGAGACCACTGAGAAGAAGATAGGTAAGTGAGCCGCATCAACCAGCGTCCATCGTCAGAACAGAAGAGATGATTTTCACCACAGAGAGATCACCGAGAAGATGATTGGACCCCTTGAAGTTCATTGATGCCGCGAGTAGTTCCCTTTCCTTTTCGTTGGCGAAGGGAGAAGTGGAGTAGTCCCGGACCTCGCACCAACGCGACCGCTGGACACCAGAGACGAGCAAGGGGGTCGATCCCAGCTGACGTTGCACCGCTGTCGGGTCCGCCCTGGGCAGCGAGTGAGTTCCTTCCGCGACGTGGCCCCCCGGGTTGCCCTCCGCGATATTGGCGAGTGTGCCCCGGTGTCCCAACAGATTGTCAACCGAGCTTTCCCCATACCGTTCCGAGGGAGTATTTGTCTCAGTTATGGCCCAGCAAAACAGCTTCGATATCGTCTCCAATATTGACCACGCCGAAGTGGTCAACGCCATTCAGCAGGCCCTCAAAGAGGTCCAGACCCGCTTCGACTTCAAAGGCAGCACGAGCCATATCGAACCGGAAGGCAAAGACGCGATCCTGCTCACCGCCGAGGATGAGTACCGATTGAAGAGCCTGGACGATATTCTCCAGTCAAAGTTTGTCAAACGGGGCGTCCCGCTCAAGGGGCTGACGTATCAGAAGGTCGAGCAGGCACTGGGGGGAACCGTGCGACAACGGATTGTCCTGCAGCAAGGGATTCCTCAAGAGAAGGCCAAGGAGATCGTCCGCTTCCTCAAAGACACGAAGCTGAAGGTACAGGCATCCATTCAAGGCGACCTCGTCAGAGTCTCGGGTCGGGATCGGGATACCCTCCAGGAGGTGATCGCCACCCTCAAGCAGAAGGACTTTGGGATCGACATGCAATTTACGAACTACCGGTCAAACTGACCCTTCGTAAGCGGCCGAACCTTTTTCGGGAATCCGAGAGCACACCGCCTCTCCACCACGACATCGACAGTGAAATTATGACCAAGATAGTCACGGCAATTCGCACGGTTCCGAGTGAGGTCAAGTCCGGACCGGAGAAGGCTCCCTCACCAGATCGTTTTTTCCGGCTGATCGCCCCCGAGATGCAGGCGGTCGAGGAAGAGTTTGAACGGCAGGCGCGGACCAATATTCAGATCATTGCGCACATCGGCCGCTACCTTCACCAGACGGGGGGGAAGCGGGTACGTCCGGCGCTGCTGATTCTGGCCGCGAAGCTCTTTGGAGACGAGATCGACGGATCGGTCATTCGGATGGCCACGGTCATGGAGTTCCTGCACACGGCGACGCTCGTCCACGACGACATCATCGATGGCGCGGAGATGCGCCGGGGTCACCTCTCTGTCTCCTCGCAGTGGGGGAACGACACGGCGGTGTTGATGGGGGACTGGCTCTACATGACCGCGTATGAGACTGCCCTTCGCGAGGAGAACCTGGCGATTCTGGCGACCCTCACCGAGGCGACCCGCAAGATGACGGAAGGGGAGCTGATCCAGCTGACCCTGCTCGACAACCTCCAGATCACGGAGGAGCAACATCTCGACATCGCCAGCCGCAAGACGGGGTACCTCTTCAGCGCGAGCTGCCGGGTGGGAGCGATCCTCCGGGGGGCGACGCCCGAGCAGCAGGAGGCGATGCGGACCTATGGGCTCAATCTGGGAATCGCTTTTCAGCTCGTCGACGACCTTCTCGATTTTACCGCCAACGCGGCGCAATTAGGCAAGCCGGTCTTGAGCGACCTGCGGGAGGGGAAGGTGACCCTCCCGTTGATCCGGCTGCTGCGCAATCATCCCGAGACGGAGCCGCTAGTCCGGGCCGCGATCCAGGAGCCTCCGGGCGAGACGACTCGTGACAGGGCCGT
>JBMUAP010000411.1:0-3547 GCA_049454155.1 Blastocatellia bacterium | reverse complement strand
CGGATGCCGGTCACCTGGTCGCCATCACGTTGCAGCGTCACGAGGGGGCGTCCGCCGTGTTCGACGTGGGGGCGGGGGGCCACCATGGAGGCAGGTGATGAACCGGCGTGTGGTGCGGGTCCGGTTGAGCCCGTGGCTCCGGTCCGCGGAGCGGGCTCTCCGGCGGTCGGCTTGGCTACCTGCACATTCCCGATATGGGGGCCAACGGAATCCGGGAGTTCATCAAATGGTACTATCCCCAGCTTCGTAAGGAGGGCTTGGTGATCGATGTGCGGGCCAACGGCGGGGGCAATGTCTCGCGGATGTTGATCGAGCGACTCCGCCGCAAGGTGCTCGCCGCAGGCTTCGCGCGGACCAATGAGGATGGGACGACCTACCCTGACGGGGTCTTCCTCGGGCCGATGGTCTGTCTGCTCAATGAGAACTCTGCCTCTGATGGGGACATCTTTCCGGCGATGTTCCGTGAAGCAGGCCTTGGCCGGCTTATCGGAAAGCGGTCGTGGGGCGGCGTTGTCGGCATCACCAACCGGGGCAGTCTGATCGATGGCGGTACGGTCAATGTTCCGGAGTTCGGCTTTGCCAACACCAAAGGCGAGTGGATCATCGAGGGCTATGGCGTCGACCCCGATATCGAGGTCGACAATCCGCCCGCGGCCGTCATCGAGGGGCGCGATCCGCAACTCGAACGCGCCGTCGAAGAGCTCCTGCAACAACTCAAGAAGACCGGCCCGACGACTTGGCCCAAGCGGCCCGCCGATCCGATCCGTACCAAGTAAGCCCATTTGCTTGATGCAGAAGGGAAAAAATACAGGCGGAATCTCGACTGCGTCGAGGTTCCGCCTGATCTGTCTCCGCAAGTTGGTGAGAGTCCCCTTACCCGAGATTTCCCTTGGCAAAGGAGCGCGCCCGGGCCTCACCCTCGTCGAGGAGCCCGGTCATCTTCTCCAGAGTGGTGGCCTCGCAGTAGAGGCGCAGGAGCGGCTCGGTCCCAGATTGGCGGAAGAGGATCCAGCTCTCGTCGCCGAAGATCAATTTGACACCGTCAAGGGTCGCGACCTCGGTCACTTGGTGGCCGGCGAACCGGTCCGGGGCCTCCTCGCGGAGAGTGGCGAGGAGTCGTTGTCCCGCCTCGATTGGCAGGTGGAGATCCCGCCGCTCGAAGTGGAACTCGCCAAACTCGCGCCAGATCGCCCGCACCATCTCGGAGGGCTTCTGGCCACTGGTGATGACCGCCTCAAGCAGGAGCAGGCTGTTGAGAATGCCGTCGCGTTCCGGGACGTGCCCGCGCACCCCAATCCCGCCCGACTCCTCTCCTCCGATCAGAAAGTCGTTGGCTGGATCGAGCATGATCTCCCCGATGTGCTTGAAGCCAACCGGGGTCTCGAAGAGGCGAAACCCGTAGTGTTCTGCGATCCGTCGCACGATGACCGATTGGGAGAAGGTGCGGACAACAGACCCTTTCCACCCGCGGTTGCGGACGAGGTGGAGCAGCAGGATCATGAGGATCTGGTGGGTGTTGATGTAGGCGCCGGTCTCATCGAGCGCTCCGACCCGGTCGGCATCCCCGTCGGTGACGAGAGCGAGCAACGCGCCCCGCTCGCGCACCGTCCGCGCGGTCAGGTCGAGGCTCCACGGCATCGGTTCCGGCAGGACACCGCCAAAGAGGGGATCACGCTTGGCGCGAATCGTCTCGACGCGCAGCCTCCCCCCAAAGAGCAGCGTCTCGATCCAGCGCCCGCCCGTGCCGTGCATCGGATCGGCAATGATCAGGGCATCCGCTTGGCGCAGGTCCTCGATCGCGACGAAGTGTTCGAGATGATGCCGATAATCGTAGCTCGGAGTGATCAGTTGGCACATCCCATGCTGCTTCGCCTCTTCGAGCGGCATCCGTCGGGGAGGCGTCCGACCAAGGAACTGTTCGATCTCGTTGGTGATCGCCGGCGTCGCCGCCCCGCCATAGGGCGCTTTGAACTTGAAGCCATTGAAGTCCGGAGGATTGTGGGAGGCGGTGATGACGACGCCCCCGTCGAGCCGCCGTCGCTTGACCTCGAACGAGACGAGTGGCGTCGGCACATCGTGGGCGTAAAGATCGACGACGATCTCGTTTCCCGCGAGCACCTCGGCGACCCGCTGCGCGAAGAGATCGGAGGCGAAGCGGCGATCATAGCCGACGAGAATCGAAATCCTCCCGGTCGGGTTGTGGGACTTGAGGTAGTCGGCGAGTGCCTGGGAGACGATCCCCACCGTCTCGAAGGTGTAGTCATCGGCGATTCTCGCGCGCCATCCATCGGTTCCAAATTTGATCGGCTGCATTCGGTCTCCTCTATTGTCTGTAAAGTATTCAAGGGCGACGAGGGGGCTGGGCGCAAGGCCTCGTCACGCGGCGCGTCGTCAGCTGACAGAGTAGTCGGCGAGGGAGGACTTGTCACCGAAGACGGCCTCTTCGACCCACGCTTGCCGGCCAATGATCGAACTCTTCCCCAGGACAGAGTGGTGAATTTCCGCCGCTTTGCCAATCCGGACTCCCGAGAGGAGGACAGAGTTTTCGATGACCGCCCGCTCTTCCACGAAACAGTTGGGACCAAGAACCGAGTTGACGATCCTCGCGCCGGGTTTGATGGTGCAGGATGGCTCAACGATCGACCGTTCATCGACCCCTTCGAGGCCCATCGCCCGTGTGCCGAGGGTCAATCCAGAGAGGCGTCCAGCAAGCAGGTACAAGTTGGCGTCGAGATAGTTGGCGACACTTCCGAGGTGTGTCCAGTAACCGGACCAGCCATAGGAGTAGACGGGATGGCCCGCAGCGATCAGTCGTGGAAAGAGTTCTTCCTCGAAGGAGTACTTCTCCCCGGCAGGGATCAACTTGAGCACCTCGGGCTCGATGACATAGGCACCGGCGTTGATCGTATTGAAGGTGACCTCTTCCGGCTTGGGTTTCTCGACAAAGCGGGTCATCCGTGCATCATCGTCCGTCTCGATCATTCCATAGTTGGTCGGGTTTTCGACCGCGACGGTGGCAATGGTGACGAGTGCTCCCTTCTGGCGATGAAACGCAATCATCTGGTCGAGGCGCAGGTCGGTCAGGATATCGCCGTAGAGGACAATCGCGGCATCCGGGTTTGCGCCCATCGCGCTGCGAAATGCGCCGGCTGTTCCCTGGGTCGTGCTCTGGACTTGGTAGTGGATGTGGAGCTGCTCTTCGCGGCCATCGCCGATGTGATCCTCGATCCGGGTTGGTTGGTACCCGAGGACGAGGGTTATTTCGCGAAACCCGGCACGCTTGAAGATCTCAATCTGATATTTGAGCAGCGGCCGGTTGGCGATGGCGACCAGTGGGTTGGGCGTGTGGACATTGAGGGGCCGTAACCGTACGGCATCCCCTCCTGCCAGGATCATTGCTTGCATAGTCGATCCCGCTCACTCTCTTTCTGCGTTGATGCCTCTCAAAAGGTGGTTACTCACGTAGAAGAAGGTTGGGAAGTGGGCCGGGCGAACCAGCAATCAACGTCAGAACGGAAGAGATGATTGCACCACAGAGGCACAGAGA
>JBMUAP010000410.1:0-3550 GCA_049454155.1 Blastocatellia bacterium | reverse complement strand
GTCGTCGTGAGCGCGATGGGACATGCGACCGATGACCTGATTGCGCTCGCGGAGCGCATTTCGCCGCTGCCGGACCAGCGCGAGCTGGACCTGCTGATGTCGACAGGCGAGCTCGTCAGCTGCAGCCTCTTCGCGATGGCGCTGCGCGAGATTGGAGTCCCCGCCGAGGGACTTGCGGGAGCCCAAGCCGGGATCCGCACTTGATTATGATCGAACTCAATCTCATTGAACTGGCCGTCGTGGGCTGTGCAGTGGAGGAGGTCGGCACTGTCCGAGCCACTCGTCAGGTAGAACGAGAGGTAGTATGGGGGTCTGCCTCTCTTCCGATCTCGCTCGACATCCTGGCGCACACGTCTCAACCCTGGTATCGTCAATTGCTCTGGCAGCCCGGACAATTGATAACGGTTCGGTTGCTGGATCAGTTCTTGCAGCCTTTCAAAGAGGTCTTCTCTCTTGAACTGCTCGACTGCGTGGAGAAAGAAACCAACGACCCGTCCCAGCGGATGGTCAAGCCGATCGTCAGACTGCGAAACGAGCCTTCTCTCCATATCAGCCATCGTCTCTTGATCGCCCTTCTTATCATTGAACCATTGGCGGAAGATCTTCTGAAACCGATCCATGCTGACATCGTTCTCTTGACTGAGCCAACGGTAAAGTACCCGTGTCAAATCGTCATCAAAGTGCCACTCCGAACGATCACCGTTGAACCTGACCCGTTCGGTCCTCGGCTTGGGACGCATCGCCTCGATCTCACGATCAACCTCCTGACAAAGTCTCTCCTCCGGAAAGGAGCCACTATTCCCAAGAGACCGCAAAACCTTGAAGATCTTTTCAAAGAAGGGGCCAGGTCTCCCCTCAGGCCCGTGCATGGCATACTCCCCAGGTGGAGCGGCGTAGACGACGAACTGCTGACGAAGACGATAATCGCCAAGAGCTTGGACGGTCAGGGAGACTGGCGCAAAGGTCAGGTCGGTGCTGGTGTCCAGGCTGGCACAGGCGTTGACCAGAAGGATCTGGCGTGTCAACCGCTCCCAAGGTTGCGACTGAAGGGCCCGCTTGATCTCCGCAAAATCGAAGACACGCCTGACCTTGTCCGAGTATTCCGCGTCAAGGAGCAGCTGCCTCGAATCGCGGCCAAGCTGCCCGTGCCCGGCCCAGTAAAAGATCAGGGTACTTCCTTCGGGGAGCTCGGGTAATGAAGTGCCGAGGAGGGCTTCTTGAATCTTCTGCATTGTTGGACGTTGGGGATCGAGTCTCGCCCCGTCACGATCATAGAGCGGATCGACCCCCGCCGCCTCCGCCGACTGTCCAAGAAAGCACTGAATGCGGCGAGCCGGCACACCCCGTTCCAGAAGCCAGCGGGCAAGCTGCAACGCCTCGTGAACCGGATTGACGAGATTCCATTCATTGCCTAGTTGCTCGTAGTAATCGATCCCAACGATCAGGGCATAGGTCTTGTCTGGTCCAATGCTGATCGAGTAGCGGTCGTCGTCCATCTCCCTTAGACTCCGGAAGGTTTGGGGTGTTTCCCGACAAATTCGGCGATTTGATGCCAAACCTCGGGCTGATTCCAATAGGCACTGTGGGCCATCAGGCGCGGTTGACGGCTGAGAATCTGGCGATCGACCACACGAGGAGCGCCAAAGACGGGCTCAGCGGCATAGCTGAGATAGTCGTTCGGGTCATAGAGATTGAGCCACGCGGGGAAGTGGTCAGGCAGAGGCGGAGTGGGAGATTCGAGCGTCCGTTCGAGGGTCGTCAGACAGTTCATCTCATAGAAGAGCGGCGACTGCGACCCGACCGTAATCAGGGCCTCGACGCGGTGACGCAGATCCTGCTGGATGAGCAGCTCGACCGAGGCGATCCCTCCCAGGCTGTGGGCAAGCACGATCACCGGTGGCTCGACCTCTTCGATCCGTCGTCCAATGAAATCGCGGATCCGCTGACCGTGGGCCTGGTAGTAGAGGATGTCCCCCAACTTCTCGAGAGAGTTGCTCGAGACCCAGTTCCGCACCACCGGCCGGGGGGAGATGCCACTGATCAGATAGTCCCCCGCGGCGAAAGCCTTCAATAATGCCTCGCCGACCAGTGACTTCATCCAGTCGAACACCCCCAGGACCTTGGCCTCCAGATCGTTGATGACCGCTTCCACCAGCTTATCCCGCGCTTCCCCGCTCATCGCCGGAATCCCTGCACTGAATCCCGCCAGCATCAGCTCGGCGACAAGTGCCTCCGCCGTGCACCGGACAAATTCCGGGTAGAAGTTGTTACTGTTCTTCTCTTTTGACGGAGCCGCTTCCTTCCATTGCTGGCGGCTGGTGACGGCAGTGAAGGCCTCCGACCAGAGGTCTGCCACTTGCGACTCGGCCAGGAGCTGAAGAGTCTTTTCGGAGGGCTGATAGGCGGCGATCAAGGCGTGCTTCTCCTGCCAGGTATGGCGCGCCTGCGGCGGCAGATTTTGAGTCCGTACTCTCCACAATTGGTCGATCTGATACCCTGGATCTTGGCAGAGCAGCCACCACTTGAGCAGAATTTTCCGCTCCTCTTCGCTTTGAACGGCTTGGTTGTATCCTTGGTAGTATCCGGGAATGGTCCGGCCCCCTTCGATCAGCCGGGAGCCGTGGGACTCTCCCCAGAGGCATCGGCCTAGCTGGAAGTCCTTCAGCGCTGGCTCCACCTCGACCCTCTGTCGAATGCTCGCCAGGGTCCTCTCATACCATTCCGCCCTCACTCCTGTTCCGTGCACAAACAGAATCGTCGGCATGCTTCCCCTCCCAGTCCATCTGGGCTGGCCCCCCAGGCTCTCCCTGCCGGACTGCCCGCGGCACTCCTTTGGCACGGATTGACACATCCCCGCCTCTGGTTGGCGAGGAGATCTTGATCTTGATGAGCTGAAAATAGTGGCCACGGCGATGCGAGAGAGTCGGTCGTTCTGGCTCAACGAAGAGGGGTCGGGCTCTCCTGCCTGCCGCGCGCGCCATCATAGCCGATCTCTTCTCACCGCGAGAAGCGAAAACTGACAAATGGGTAATTGAGAATGGGGAGAAAATGGATAATTGAGAATGGAGAATGGGGAGAAAATGGATAATTGAGAATGGAAAATGGAGAATGGGGGAAATGGAGAATTATTGGTCGCCGTGGAGCCCTTTGGAGGTTTTGACAATGGAGACCAGCAGCTTGATCAGTTCCTGAATGTCTGGCTGGATTGACGCATAGCGATCCGTCGCGAGGTAGTCGGATTGATGCAACAGATCGAGCCAATAGTCGGTCTCATTTGCCTCTTTTAAGGCAATGCTCATCTTGTGACTGAAGTCGGCCTTGCTTTGAGCGTGTTCCGCTTCCCGAACCAGTGCCCCAATCGCCGTACCGCTCCGCAGGATTTGCTTTGACAGAACAAATTCCTTCTTCTCGGTCTGAAGATATTTGGCTAGCTTGACAATCCTGAGTGCAAAAGCGAACGACTTCTCTCTTACAGGATTAGGCCTATTCATCTACCCCATTCTCCATTCTCCATTCTCCATTCTCCATTCTCCATTTTCCCCCCATTCTC
>JBMUAP010000409.1:0-3552 GCA_049454155.1 Blastocatellia bacterium | reverse complement strand
GCCTTCCAATCTGGTCGAGATTCAGATTGCCGGTCCCGTGGGGGCCTCTCCGCCAACGATCACCAGTCTGGGAAGCGCGGCGGCGCTGGCGGGTAACCCCTGGCAGATCGATGGCAGCGGATTCTCGCCTGTTCCGGCGGAGAACGAGGTGCGCATCTCCAACCTGCTGGCGGACGTGGTGACGGCGGCGACGACGCAGTTGCAGGTCGTCGTGCCCTTCGGGGCAGCCTCTGGCTCCGTCACAGTCCGGACTCCCCAGGGGGAGGGGCTTAGTTCCACCTTCCTGCCGATCCGGACCTCGATCAGTGGGATCGTCGAAGATACCCTCCGCCAACCGATCCCTGGGGTTCCGATTCGCCTTGCTGATGGCAGCATCACCGCCACCACCAATGAGGAGGGAACCTTCGTTCTGGCGGACGTTCCCCCGGGAGTCCAGACGGTCGAGGTCGAAGGAGAGGCCTTGACGGCCAGTCCGCCCTACCCCTCGGTGACGCTCAAAGTCTCGGCGCTCGCCAATCGCGACAATCAGTTTCCCCGATCGATCTCGATTCAGCAGGCGACGGGTGCCAGCGCCGTCATTGGCGAAGGCAGCGGCGGAGTCTCTCCCCCACTCGGGGGAGGGGCAGATCTCTTCTCGCTGGCGCAAGAGGTTGAGCCCCCGCCAGTGCGGATCGAGACGGACGGCTTTCTCTTGGAAGTTCCCGCGAACAGCCGGGTCCGTTTTCCGAGAGGCGCGACCTCCGGCCCGGTCTTCCTGACCCCGATCGAAGGGGCGCGTGCGCCTGTCAATCTGCCGACGGGCTTCTTCAGTTCGAGCATCGTCCAGATCACGCCTTTCGGGGTGACGATCGACCCCGGCGCCCGCCTCGTCTTCCCCAACTCTGCCGGGCTTCCGGCGGGTAGCGAGGCGTTCCTCTTTCGCTACGATCCAGCGAGTGGCCGCTTCCTTCGCGAGTCGACGCGGCCCGTTGTCTCAGCGGACGGCCAGTCGATCGAGACGCCTCCCGGTTCGATTCGGGTCACCAGCCTCTACTTTGTCGCCATCGAGCAGCCGACGACGACGGTCACCGGTCGTGTCCTCGAGAAGGGCTCCCTCGCACCGGTCCGCAATGCCGTTGTCAGCCTGCGCGGCCAGGAAGGGCGCACCGATGGCAACGGGAGCTACCTCCTCCGTGCCGTCCCGGTCAAGGAGAAGGAGGAGATCGCGGTCGAGGTCCAAGTCCAGCGTGCCAGCAGCCGGACCGATCGCGTCACCTCCGCCACCGCACCGGCCGTTGTCGGCGGCCTGACGCGCCTGCCCGACGTCATCCTCCCGGACAGGAACGAAAATCGCCCGCCGTCGATTCTTGGCCCCACCCAGTCGCGGATCTTCGCCGGCCGCGAGACCCTCATTCGCTATTCAGTCCACGATCCGGACAAGGATGAGATCGAGATGGTCAGTAGCGAGGGGCCGACCTGGGCGACGATTGCCCCCGCAGAGAAGGGGTCAATCGGCACCTACGACCATCGCCTCGCCCCGACGGCCAAGGATGTCGGACGATTCGTCGTCGAGTTGACAGCTGTCGATCGACGGGGAGGCAAGCAAACGGTCCAGATCAAGGTTGAGGTCAAGGAGACCCCGGGGCCTCCACCGGCACCTGTCGCAGCGGACCTCACCGTCACGACACCAGAAGACACCGAGGTCGAGATCTCCCTCCTTCCCAAGGAGCCTCCTTCCGTTCCCCAGGCGTATCAGATCGTCACTGGGCCCTTCAACGGGAAGCTGGACGGGGCCGATGGCCGTTATCGCTATCTCCCGAGTCAAGACTTTTTTGGCACAGACCGCTTTACCTACCGGGTCATCGAGAATGGACAACAGAGTCGATTGGCAACGGTGACCGTGACGATTACCCCAGTCAACGACCCTCCTGCATTGGTCCTTCCGTCCAATCAGACGGTCACGGCGGGGCGACTGATCCGCTTGCCCATCTCGGCGACAGATCCCGATTCAGACCAGACACTGACTCTTGCCCCCATTCTTCCCTTACCCACTGGGGCCACGTTTCAACGCACAAGACCTGACGCAGGAACTCTGGTCTGGACGCCGACTGCCAACCAGTTGGGGATCTTCACAATTCGTTTCAGTGTGACCGACAGCCACACCCCTCCGGCACGGACCGAGGGCAGCTTTCAGTTGAGGGTGGTGCAGTAGCGGGTCAAGCGGGGTCACGTGGGTCAGGAGAGGGAGGCTCGGAGTCGGTGGAGGCCTTGCGCGCGAGAGCGGCCAAGGCGTTGCGGCGGAGTCCGGCCCACTTCGTCCGCTTGATCGCGCTCTTCCGGAAGCGGGTCGAGAACTCCTCCTGGGTGAGGCTGGCCAATTCCTGCAATGCGGGCGCGACGAGGCCCGGCCGTGGCGTGAAGCGGGGCTCCGCGGTCTCCCGGGAGAAGCGGGACCACGGGCAGACGTCCTGGCAGATGTCGCAGCCGAAGACCCAGTTCTCCAGCCGCTCGGCAATCGGTGTGGGCAGTGACTCCTCGCGCAGTTCGATCGTCCCGTAGGAGATGCAGCGGGTTGCGTCGAGTTGGTAGGGGGCAACGATTGCGCCGGTCGGGCAGGCCTCGAGACACGCCGTGCAGGTTCCGCAGTGGTCCGGCTCGATCAGCGGATCGGTCGCGACCTCCAGTGAGAGCAGCAGCTCCCCGAGGAAGACCCACGATCCGAAGCGGCGCGTGATGAGCGTCGTGTGCTTGCCAATCCAGCCGAGTCCCGCCCGGACGGCCCAGGCCTTGTCCATCATCGGTGCCGAATCGACGCAGATCTTCCCCTCGACCGCCGGCTCGCGTTGCCGAATCCAATCGAGCAGCGCCTGCAACTTCTCCCGCAGGACGTCGTGATAGTCGTCCCCCCAGGCATACCGCGAGATCTTCCCGACCGCCGGATCGTCGACGTGCGGCTCTGGCCGATAGTAGTTGAGGGCGACACAGACGACGCTCCGCGCCGAAGGCAGCAGCAAGCGCGGGTCGCTCCGTTGCGCCGGGTCGCGCGCGAGATAGCCCATCGCGCCGTGGAAGTTCCGCGCCAGCCATTCCTGAAGCCGCTCTCCTTCGGGCGTCAGCGCTTCGGCTCGGACGATCCCAACCAGGTCGAAGCCGAGCCGCAGCGCCTCCGCGCGGATCTCCTCTCCCGTCAGCGCGACGTCGGCCATCGTCTTCTCTCCCGTTCTGCAGAGGGTTTGGGGCCCCTCGGTCCCGGCCCGCGCCCCAGCCCTGACTTTGGCCCTGACCGTGGCCCTGACCTCGGCCCTGAATTTGGTGGCGGTACTTCGCGGTAGTGCACCCGGTCCAGGAAGAGGCCCGACGGGGGCGCCGTCACCCGCGCCGGATCGAGCTGGACCCCCTTCGCTGACCCAGGCTTGGTCAGCAGCGTCACCAGATCCTCGACCGTCGCTGTGCCCCGTCCGATCTCGACGAGGGCTCCAGTCAACCGGCGTACCATCTTCCAGAGAAAATGCGAAGCCGTCACCTCGAAGAGGAGCAGATGCTCCTCCCGCCGCAGCGTTGCCGTCTCGATCT
>JBMUAP010000408.1:0-3558 GCA_049454155.1 Blastocatellia bacterium | reverse complement strand
CGCCGTCAATTGGCGTTGGTTGCCGCTCGCGGCGTCAGAGGACTGGATCCGCTTGACCTCCTCCATCGTCAGTTTGCGGCCATCTCCCGCCTGGAGTTCGACCTTGAGAAGATCTCCGGTGGGACGAATGTTCGTCATGAAGTAGGGAGCATGCCCCTCCGCCGAGATGATCAGGGTGTAGGTCCCGACATAGGGGACTCCCGCGTGAAGAAAGTGGCCCTTCTTGTCACTCTTGATGTTGTAGTTACCCCGAATGTCCTGGCGAACAATCTGAATTTCCGCTCCGGGGACCATTTCTCCCGATCCTGC
Organism: Blastocatellia bacterium; assembly: GCA_049454155.1. Taxonomy (GTDB): domain Bacteria; phylum Acidobacteriota; class Blastocatellia; order RBC074; family RBC074; genus CAIOZW01. Next base: position 3,249 of record JBMUAP010000408.1, on the reverse strand, counting down.
CTTGACGACGTCCCCCTCGATTCGTCCGACCTGCGCCGAGACCGAGAGGGTGGCGAGTGAGATCAGCAGGCTCACCGCCAACGCTGACCCACTGAATGTTCTCCACCGTTGAATTCTTGACTCGATTGCGCTTCTCTTCATGGCGCTCCTCCGTGTGATGCGTCGACCGTATGGACGTGGGGGCCTCGTGTGAGGATCTCTCCAGCCGCCACTTTGCTGCTCCAGTATAGTGAAAACAACTCGTCCTGCTTTCCCGCTTCGCCCTCTCCTGGCGAGTGCGGACAGGCCTCTCATCGATGGGCTCCCTCCCCGTCGAATGAACGGGGGGAGGGGGACTTCCTTGCCCGGCTGGCCCAATTGCTTTGGACAGCGAGAAGGGGGACTCCCTTCAGATCGCGGGCTTCCAGCCTGAAGGGAGGCGCGGGAAGGGATCGATAAGATTGGCTATCTTATGCTTCGTTGTCGGAGAATTCAATTGCGTAGGGGAGCGGATCGTCAATTCCCGCTTCCCGAAAGCCCCGGAGTCGGAGCGCGCAGCTGTCACAGCGACCACAAGCGACCTCTTCGGCGCGATAACAAGACCAAGTCAGGTGGAGTGGGGCTTGGAGCGCGATTCCGAGCTGGACGATCTCCGCTTTCCGCAGGGCGATGACGGGAGTGACGATCTCGACGCGCGTCTCGGGACGAGTTCCGACTTCGATCAGCCGGCTGAATGCCTCGTAGAAGACTGGGCGGCAGTCGGGATAGCCCGAGCTGTCCTCGGCGACGGCACCGATGTAGAGGCGACCCGCCCCGATCACCTCGGCCCAGCTGCTGGCGATCGCGAGGAGGTGGGCGTTGCGGAAGGGGACGTAGGTCGTGGGGATCTCGGTGGCATCGAGGTTGGCCTCGGCGATCTCGAGAGTGGCATCGGTCAGGGAGGAACCACCGATCTGCGTCAGATAGGCGATATCGGTCGCCAAGCGCTGCTCGATCCCGTAGTGGTCGGCGATCGCTTCGAAGGCACTTCGCTCCCGCAGGGCGGTCCGTTGCCCGTAGCTGACGTGGACGAGGGCCACTCGCCGGGAGTCGCGGACGGCGATCGCCGTCGTCACGCAACTGTCCATGCCCCCACTCGTCAGGACGATCGAAAATTCCGGGTCAGACTCCTTTGGCATCAGGTCCCCAAATGTATTTGTGCAACTGCAGTTGAAGTCGGCCCTTGATCCCCCGGGCCTCCGCTTCCAGGACCCAGGCGGCGAGGGCCTGCAGGTCAACCTCCCCCCAGACAGGGGAGAAGAGGACGGCCGGAAGGCGCTGGTGAAGATGGTAGGTCTCGATGACCTCGCAGGCATAGTCGAAATCGGCCCGATCCCGGATGACGAACTTGACCTCATCGCGCAGTCCCAGAATCGTCAGGTTCTCCCAACGGTTGCGGTCGGACTCGCCGCTGCCGGGGCATTTGACATCGACGATCCGGATTGCCCGCTCATCGAGCGGACGGATGTCGAGGCTGCCACTCGTCTCGATGAGGACTTCGTACCCCGCGTCGCAGAGTCGACGGACCAGCTCAAGGCAGGCCTCCTTCTGGACGAGGGGCTCCCCGCCGGTGATCTCGACCAGTCGGCAAGGATACTGGGCAAGCTCGGCCATGACCTCGTCGATCGACTTGTCCGTTCCCCCCTGGAAGGTGTACTCACTGTCGCACCAAGTGCACCGCAGGTTGCACCACGTCAGCCGGACAAAGAGGCACGGACGTCCGGCGAAGGACGACTCCCCCTGAATGGAGTAGAATATTTCGGTAATCTTCATCGACCTTCTCGCTTGAGCCACCGCGTTGGATGTCTCCTTTGGCGGGCTCCTCCGCCGACTGATCCACAAAGGGAGAGTGTGACATTCCGCCCGCCTGCCGGCAAGCCCGCGCTCTTCTCCTTGCTGACCCCGGCAACGACCCTCTCGAATGCCCTCCATCTTTTGCTGTCTTTCGCAGGCTTTCGCCGTCGGGCGTGCCCCATGGTACACTGCGCAGGATTTAATGAAAGCTGAACGAAATTCTGGTCGAGATTCTGGTCAAGATTCTGGTCGAGAAGAGCCAGAAAGGCGAGAGATGCGGGAACCGAGCCCACACCAAGGGCACCCAAAAAGGGGAGTGATCGAGAGGGGCGTGGAAGAGATCTTTGGCCCCGACGGGCTCCTTGCCCGTCACCACCCGGAATACGAGTTCCGGGAAGGGCAACTGGCGATGGCCGAGGCCGTTGCTTCGGCGCTGGAGCACCGCCATCATCTGCTGGTCGAGGCTGGAACCGGAACTGGCAAGACCCTCGCCTACCTCATCCCCGCGATCGCCACCGGGCGCCGCGTCATCGTCTCCACGGGAACCAAGAGCCTGCAGGAGCAGCTCTACTATAAAGACCTGCCTTTTCTCGAGTCTGTCCTCCCCCGCCCGTTCCGGGCGACCTACCTCAAAGGGCGATCGAACTATCTCTGTCTCGATCGGTTTCGCAAGTCCGAGGAGTCACCGCTTCTCGAAGGGCTCGACCAGATCGATCATTACACGGCGATCAGCCGTTGGGCCGGGGAGACGACGACTGGCGATCGGGCCGAGTTGTCCGACCTCCCGACCAACCTCCCGTGGTGGCGCCACATCGACGCCCGTTCCGAGATCTGCACCGGCTCGAAATGTGACCATTACGAGGCCTGCTTCATTACGCGTGCCCGGCAGCGCGCGCTCGAGTCGGAGATCATCATCGTCAACCACCACCTCTTCTTTGCCGATCTGGCGCTGCGTGGCAAGGAGTGGGGGCAGGTGCTGCCAGACTATGATGCGGTCATCTTCGACGAGGCCCACCAGATCGAGGATGTCGCCATGCAGTACTTTGGGGCGACCGTCTCGACCTACCAGGTGAGTGACCTGATCGGAGATATCAATCGTCTCCCCCTCTCGGATTACGATGCCGCCCGCGAGGTGGGCCGGGCGGCGACCCGCACGATGGCGCTGGCCGACCAGTTCTGGCTCCAGTTCGCCGGAGGGGGTCGCTGGGGAGAAGCGGAAGGAAAGATCGTGCTGCATCGCCAGATGTTCTTTCAGGGAAAGCCCGGACAGCCGGTGCAGCCGACCGCCGCCGGCGAGCGGGTCGTGGCCGGATCGAAATACAAATTTAGCTGATCGGCGCTGAGCTGATCGAGCGTGCCGGCGGGATGGAGCTGCCGGGCGCGCCCCTCTTCCGCGAAGGTGGCGACGTAATTGGCCAAGTCCAAGGAAAACGGCCC
>JBMUAP010000407.1:0-3561 GCA_049454155.1 Blastocatellia bacterium | reverse complement strand
ACCTCGCCCTGCCACGCGGGCTGGCCAACCGAGGCAACGTGCGATTGATCCTCAAAGCCGACGGGCTGCTGGCCAATGTGACGGAGCTGCGCTTCGGGACGGGGCCGAGGTAACCAAGGGGGGATTGAACAGTCAGAGCTTCTCAAAAGGGCGATAGTGGACGTCACGCAGCTCCTGCAGTGACTGGTTCCCCTCGGCAAAGAGCTGCCGGAGGGCCTGATAGTCGCCCTGTTCGAGGGATTCCTGCAGGTGCTGCAGTTGGTCGATGTAGCGGGCGAGAATGGGACGAATCATGGGTTGGTTGGTTATCAAGATATCGCGCCAGACGGAGAAGGAGCTCCCGGCAAGGCGGGTCATATCCCGCCACCCACCGGCAGCGAGCCGACGCGCCAGTTGCCGGTGGGGCTCTCCTGCTCCCTCTGGCGAGGGTTCAGCGGAGCTGGGATCGGCCAAGAGACTGGCGAGAGTTGTCGCCAGCAGTTGGGGGAGGTGGCTGACGAGGGCAACAGCGCGGTCGTGCTCTTCGGCGAGGGTGACGAGCGGACGAGCCCCGATCGACTCGATCAGCGAGACCAGCCAGGAAAATTTCTCTTCCGGCGGGGTCCAGGGAGAGCCCGACGCGAGGGGGACCAGGGCATAGACGGCGCGATCGAAGAGGTCCGCCCGCGCGTACTCGACGCCGCTGTGCTCACTTCCCGCCATGGGGTGACCTCCGACAAACCAGACGCCGGCAGGAAGCGTTTCGACGGCGACACGACAGATCTCCCGTTTGGTACTTGCCGCGTCGGTGACGAGGGTTCCGGGACGGATCTGGCGGCCGTGCCGGCGAAGAAAGTCGAGGATTGCGCCAATTGGGGCGGCCAGGTAGAGCAGATCGGCCTCGCAGAGGGTGCCGTTGGCAAAAGAATCCTCGGGGTGATCGACGACACTGCGCTCGATCGCCCGCTGCAGGGGACCCGGAGCGTCATGAGCTGTCAAGACTCCCCTGAAGCCGGCGCGGCGCAGGGCGAGCGCGACAGACCCACCGATCAGGCCGCAGCCGACGATGCAGATTCGTTCGACCTTTGTCGGCGCTTTCACACCCACCTCTCCACAATCGGTGCCAATTGATCGAACTGATCCATCCATTGGTGAAACTGTTCCAGGGTGAGGGCCTGAGCCCCATCACTGAGGGCGTGATCAGGATCGTCGTGCAGATCGAGCAGCAGGCCATCGACACCCGAGGCCAGCGCTGCCCGGCAAAGGGGAAGAACCCGATCGCGGCGTCCTGCGGCGTGGCAAGGGTCAACCACCACCGGAAGATGGGAGAGCCGTCGAATCGCCGCCGGGGCCGAGAGGTCGAGCGTCAATCGGGTGTGGGTCTCGAACGTGCGGATTCCCGCTTCACAGAGGACGACCTGGGGATTCCCCTCGGCGAGGAGGTAATCGGCGGAGATGAGGACTTCCTCGATCGTTGTGGCCGGATCCCGAGTCAACATCAGAGGTTTCGGCTGGCGGGCAAGTGCGCGAAGAAACCCATAGTCCTTCATATGTCGCGGCCCGACCCGAATGAGGTCGACGTATTGGACCAGCAAGGGCAGGTGAGCCGGATCGACGACCTCGGAGATGGTGACCAGTCCGTAACGTTCGGCGGTCTCCTGGAAGATCTGGAGCCCCTCTTCCCCGAGGCCTTGGAATCCATAGGGGTTGCTGTACTGAGGCAGAATATTTCCGGACATGACGCGGACTCCGCGTTGAACCAGGGCCGCGGCGATCTGGTCGAGTTGCCTCCGGCTCTCGATCGCGCCTGGACCCGCCATGACGAGACACTGTCCCGCCCCGATCGTCACCTCTCCGAGATGTATCCGGGTCCCTTCTGGCCGGAATGCCCGCGCGGCCAGCTTGTAGGGGCTGCTGACCCGCACGACACGGTTGACGCCTTCGAGCAGCTCCAAGGCACGCAGGTCGGCGAGGCGCGAGCCCACTGCTCCGAGGATCGTGTAGCGCGATCCCGTCGAGCGGTGAATGTCGAAGCCCAGTTGGACCAAGCGATCGACGACCGCGACGATCTGGTCCTCGGTCGCGTTCTCTTCCATGACGATGATCATGCGTTACTCTCTCCGTTGCTCGTCGCCTGAAGGAGGCTGGCTGGCGTGAATCCGCTCAATCCGGCGCGCCTCGTCGATGACCCGCTCGAAGAGTCGCCGAATTGCCTCGGCATCGAGTGGTCCCCCATTGGCCGCCGTGACATTGGCGATCACCTGCGCCTCGCGCTTCGGCGAGTAGATCTCGAGGGAGAGACGCTTCTTGATATGCCCGATCTCGATCGCGCATTGGGTGCGTTCGTTGAAGAGCTGGACCAGAATCAGATCGATCTCGTCGATCCGTTCTCGCCAGCCCTGCATGGCGGACTGATCATCTGCTTGGGATGGTGGTGTGGTCGCGTCGGCCATGGTCGCCTGCGTCGTGGTTGAATGATTGCCCCGCTGGTTGGTCTTCACCAAAGGATCAACAAATGGGAGCAGCGTGTTCGGGAAGAGGAGCGGGAGTATTCCCGCGCTCCCCGCTCAAGTGGCGGGTCAACCGGGCAACCCGCTCGACGAGGTCCGGTTGACCGAGGGATTGTTCGATCTCCAGGACGAGGCGACTGCCCACCACGGCCCCTTCGGCATACTGCCAGACCTCTTGCACGTGTGCCGGGGTGGTAATGCCAAAGCCGACCGCGATCGGCAGAGAACTCGCCTGCCGGACTCGGGCGACGAGTGACGAGACCTCCTGCGACAACTCCTCGCGAACCCCGGTCACACCGGTTCTGGCGACGACGTAGAGGAATCCTCTCGCCTGCTCGGCAATCATCCGGATGCGCTCGTCGGTCGAGGTTGGAGCGACGAGAAAGATCGTGTCGATTCCGGCTGGGCGCAGGCGGGCGACGAGGGCGCCCGCTTCTTCGGGAATGAGGTCAGTGATCAACACACCGTCGACCCCGGCGGCCCGCAGCCTCTCTCCAAGCGTCGACTGGTCGAGCTGTAGGAGGGGGTTGTAGTAGGTGAAGAGGACGATCGGGACGTCGCTCTGCCGCCGGAACCGCTCGACCAGCGGGAGAATCTCTGCCACGCCAAGGGGCTCCCGCAGGGCCCGCTCGGAGGCCCGCTGGATGACGGGACCATCCGCCATTGGATCCGAGAAGGGGATTCCCAATTCGATAAGGTCGGCCCCGGCCTCGACGAGGGCTGGCAGCAGACGCTCGGTCGTCGCCAGATCGGGGTCGCCAGCGGTCAGGTACGGGATGAAGGCACGGCGCCCCTCCCGACGGATCGACTCAAACAGTTGGGCAATTCGGCTCATATGGTCTCTACTTCTGTAACTACTCACGGCATTGGCTAACTTCAAGATATCCTGGGGTTTAATGATGACAACCACTGATGGTCCAAGTTCGTCGTTCGTTGGCCGTAACTACTCACGGAGAGAAAAATCAGAAAGTGGACCAAGCCGACCAGAGACCGATGTCAGAACGGAAGACATGATTCCACCACCGAGACACAGAGAACACAGAGAAGAAGGTTGAGGAGTGACTCGCGCCAA
>JBMUAP010000406.1:0-3563 GCA_049454155.1 Blastocatellia bacterium | reverse complement strand
GCTCTCCCTGTTACGACACCTGCTTGATGTCGGCCCCCCTTGACCTTCGACCCGAGAGGAGACGCAAGAATCGATGGCCGTCTATGAGCATCGCTACCAGTCCTATGAGGGAGCGCTCACGTCGAACTGGAAGCGGTTCCTGGTTCTGCCCCGCTATGCGTGGCAGGGGTTGGCCCGGAGCCGGCTCTTCCTGATTCTGATGGTGGCGAGCCTGATCTGCCCTCTCGTCTATACCATCCTGATCTACCTGCACCACAACGCCAACGCCTTGGCGGCCTTTGGAATCTCACCGGACCAGGTGCTCCCGATCGACGCCGCCTTCTTCCAATTCTTCGTGGGATTGCAGGCGCTACTGGCGTTCCTCGTCGCAGTCTTGGTGGGGCCGACGCTTGTCTCGCCTGATCTGGTGCACAACGCCCTGCCGCTCTATCTGTGTCGGCCTTTGACGAGGAGTGAGTACCTCCTCGGAAAGATGGTCGTCCTGGTGGCACTCCTCTCCGGGATCACCTGGATTCCGGGGGAGCTGCTCTTTCTCTTTCAGGCCTTTCTGGGAGGCGGGGAGTGGTTGCTCAGGGAGGGACAGAAGGGGTGGTTGGCCGTGGCGATCTTTCTCTCGTCAATGGCCTGGATTCTGGTTCTGACGCTGCTGGCCTTGGCCTTATCGGCGTGGTTGCGTTGGCGAGCAATTGCCAGCGGTGCCTTCTTTGCACTCTTCATCGTCCCATTTCCTTTTGGCCTGGTCATCTTCGAACTCTTTAAGACCCGCATTGGGTTTGGGATCAACTTGACGATGGCGCTCGATGCGATCCGGCATGGCCTCTTCGGAACGACCTCCGATATTCCCGTCTCCCTGACGTTGGGAGAGGGGGGGCTCGTCTGGGGCGGGTACTGCCTGGTCGCGCTCTGGCTGCTCTCCCGCCGCGTCCGCGCTTATGAGGTGATCGCGTCATGAATTCCCAGGGAACCTTGGAGCGCGAAGACCGTCAGATTGTCTTCACAGACGTCTCGAAGTTCTACGGAGAGATTCTGGGCGTCAACCGGATCACGTTGACGATCGATCCCGGGATCACCTCGCTGGTCGGTCCGAACGGTTCGGGCAAGACGACACTGATGAACCTCTTGACCGGGTTGATCCAGCCGTCCCGGGGGGAGATCCAGGTGCTCGGCATCTCGCCGCGCGATCCGGAGGCGCTCTTCCGGCGGTTGGGCTACTGTGGACAGATCGACTCCTTTCCACGAGGGATGACCGGCTATCAATTTGTCGCAACCTTTTTGCGACTGCACGGCTGGGAGAATGCGGAGGTGGCAGCGCTGGCGTGGCGCGCGATCGAGCGGGTCGGCTTGGCCGATGTTGCCGAGCGCAAGGTCGCCGGCTACAGCAAGGGGATGCGGCAACGGATCCGGCTCGCGCAGGCGATTGCGCATCAACCTGACGTCCTCATTCTCGATGAACCGCTCAACGGGCTCGACCCCATGGCCCGGGCCGAGACGATCCGTCTCTTTCAGGAGCTGGCCAGAGAAGGGGTTCACCTGATCCTCTCCAGCCATATCCTGCACGAAGTCGACATGATGTCGGATCGGGTGATTCTGATCGACGGGGGTTACTTGCGGGCGGAGGGTGGAGTCGCCGGTGTCCGCCAGGAGATTACGACACGGCCGATGCGGATTCTGATCCGCTGCGATCGACCCGATCAACTCGCGTCGATGGTCTTCCAAGCCGGGATCGTCGTCGAGGCGCAGCTCCATCCAGACCGGCAGGGGCTCTTTGTCAGCACCACGCAGGCCGATCAGTTCTACCTGCGCTTCAATCGGCTCGCGCTCGAGAGCGACTTGGTGATCGAGTCGGTCGTCCCGGTCGACGACGACTTGGCGGCGGTCTACCAGTACTTGATCGGGCCGCAGGGGGGAGGAGAGTAGACACGCCATGACCCAATCAAACGCCGATGTCGATCCGATCCGTTCCGCGTCCGGCCCTTCACGGGAGGGCTGGTCGCTCTGGGGGCGGCAGCTCGCCGCCTTGTTGGGCATAGAGGTTCGCCGGACCCTCCTGGGCCGCCGTTCCTTGCCACTCTATCTCCTGGCGGGCTTCCCGGTGCTGGTCTTCTTTCTCTTGATCATCGTCGATCAAGACGGATCTCCCTGGATTTTTCGCAATTGGAGTGAGGCACAGGAGATCTACGCCAACATCTTTGACGCGCTGATTTTGCGGACGATGCTCTTCTTCGGGTGCGCCTGGATCTTCATGAACCTCTTTCGGGGAGAGATCATCGATCAGAGCCTGCACTACTACTTCCTCGCCCCGCTGCGGCGGGAGGTGTTGCTGATCGGAAAGTATCTCGCCGGGCTGGTGGTGACGGTCTGCCTCTTCAGTTTCTCGACCCTCGGCTCGCTCTTCTTTTTCTATTACGGGCGGGGCTATCCGGCCAATGTCGAGCATCTGCTGGGGGAAGGAGGCTGGAAGGCGGTGCTGGCCTACGAGTCGCTCACCCTGCTCGGCTGTCTCGGGTATGGGGCCATCTTTCTGATCGTCGGACTCTTCTTCCGCAATCCGATCCTTCCGGCGCTGCTTGTCTACGGGTGGGAGTGGCTCAACTTTCTGCTCCCGCCGCTGCTCAAGCGCATCAGCATCGTCCACTACCTCGAGTCCCAACTGCCAGTCCCGATCGAGGAGGGGCCCTTCGTCACCGTGGTGGCGGCGACTCCGTTCTGGGTTTCGCTGCTGGGCCTGCTGGTCTTTGTCGGGCTCTTGCTGTTGGGCGGGGCGCGGCGGATCCGCTCGGTCGAGGTCAAGCCACTCGATGCCTAGCCGGCAAGCGGAGCGAAGGGGGGCACTTCCTTCCTCGCTTCAAAACAGGAGATGAGTCCTGTAGAGTATCCTTTCGTGTGTCGTGTGCGGTTGGCGAGTCCGCCTGACCAAGCAAGGAGGGATTGTGGAGCAGGAAGAGTGGGAGCAAGTCGCGCTTCGCGATGGGACGATGGAGAGAGACGGGAAGGCAATTCTGCTTCCGGACGATCGGTTCAGGAGGCTCGACCGACGAATCGTCCAAGTCTGGACGATTGGGAGTCTGCTGGGGTACGGGATCACCCTTCTCTTCGTCCTTCCGTGGGCCATCTACTGGGGATTGCGCCATCCGATGTTGTTGGGGTGGGTTCTTCTTGGGTGGGGCTTGCTGGTAGCGGGCGCGCTCTGGCTCAGTTTCTGGCGGCCACCGAGGCTCTACCGGGCGTGGGGATGGCGGATCGATGATCGCCTCCTGGAGACACAGAGTGGACTGCTCTTTCAGCGGCGGCGTCTCTTGCCGCTCAACCGCTTGCAACACGTCGATCTGCGCCGCGGGCCGATCGAGCGGATCTATGGTCTGGCTTCGCTGATCCTCCACACCGCCGGGACCCACTCGGCCAACCTGACGATCCCGGGGCTGGAGGTCACTGAGGCCATGCGGTTGCGGGACCATCTAGTCGTGAAGGGAGGCGGCGATGATGCCGTCTGAGCCGATCCCTTCTTCCTCGCCGGAGGCGATGCCCGAAGAGTCGCTCTCTCCTTTCCCCTATCCCGACTCCAC
>JBMUAP010000405.1:0-3568 GCA_049454155.1 Blastocatellia bacterium | reverse complement strand
CCAGAGGGAGAGAGGAAGGATGAATCGAAAGAAGATGGGGGGGGTAGAAGATCGATACACGCGATGAGGGTGCGAAGAGAAACGAGTGAGGAGAGGAACATTGCCTACCTCGACAGGGGGATCGTCATGAAAACAGACATTCCGCAAGACAGCAGGCTGGGAGCAGGTTCATCGCCTGTGCCAACGACGGCAACAAGAGCCAATACCCCTCCTCAGGCCTGATTTACAGTTTGTCCGTCCATAGATGCGAGATTGCGACTGTATCCCTTTCACTGGGAGCAGGCAAACTGACGAGCCGTCGTCCTGCTGGAGGTGGTGAAAGTGTCTCTTCGTTGTCTATGCGGCGCCTGTCGATTCTTTCTTGGTACTGTGCGATCAATTTGTAAGAGCGCTGCGACGAAAAAACTGGTGCTGACTCATAAAAGAATCTATAAACACCATAATTCATGATCAACACCAACCAAAATGTCACAGCTGCCTGAGTCTCCCTGAATGAGCTGCCGCTTGAGAAAAGAGAGTGGAAGCGACCCAGAAATCTGAGCCCTGGCCAAGCTTTGTGGTCCTCCCGCTGATTGGACGACGAGGGCACTTCCCGCGAAGGATCGCTCAGCGGGGGAGGCTGGCGATTATCTCATTCGCTGCACGTTGGCCCGAGAGGTAGGCGCCGTGCGCGGTGCCGAAAAATTGCCGATGGGTCGCTTCCCCTGCAAAGAAGAGTCGGCCGGAGCGCGGACGTGCCAGCTCGTCTCGCATGAGTGGCACCGAGCCAAGGGCATTGAAGGAGTAGGACCCTCTCGCAAATGGATCGGACGCCCAGCGGGTAATCTGGTAATCGACCGGGGTGGGAATCTGGGATCCATAGATCGTTCGGAGCGTGGCCAAGGCCGATTCGACAATCTCCGCGTCAGTGAGCGACTCGATCTCGCGGCCCCGATCGGCTGCATTGAAGCCCACCAGCACCGGCTGGTTGAGTGTCCGGCGGCAGCTGAACCACTCGGCCCACTCCCCGTGCTGCTCCGGGAGATACCCGATCCAATCGAGGTCGGTCGGCCAGAAGACGGTCGCAAAACGCAGGACGCATTTGTTGAGAACGCCCATCCCCAGCCGGTCGATCGAATTCTGAAGTGCGAAAGGCAATGCCGGAGCAAAACGAACACTCCGTGATTGCAGCACGCCAAGGGGGAGCGTGACGAGGACCCGGTCGGCCGAGAACTCTTCCTTGTCGGTTTTGACGCGCACCGGCAATCCACTCCAATCGATCTCCTGCACCGTCTGGTTGAACTCGATCCGCAGATCTTCGGCAAGATGGCCTGTCAGCGCCCCATACCCAGGGGAGAGCAAGACATCTCCACCTGAGTACTCCCGGTCATCGTCATACCATCGGTTGGAGAGGCTGGAGGCACTGCCGGAGTACTCGTGTTCGATCTCGCTGTTGAGCACATGGTTGAGATAGGAGCGCGCTTCAGGAGCGGAGCGGTACTGATCGATCAGTTGATTGGCGACTTGGCGGATGGAGGTATCGGTACCAGTCATCCTGGCACGCTCGATTGCGCGGTAGAGGACGCGGCTGTAGTTGCTGAGGGATGACTCTTCCATCCGGGTCAAAGGGCGGCCAGAGGTGTGGTAGGTACGGGAGCGATTGTAGCTGGTTGGGACTTGGCGGGTTCGGGTCTGCAAAGCGAGCGCGCTGAGCGGATTTCCCTTGACACCGTGAATCCAACTCGCCCCGAGATCGACGGGGAGTCCTTCCCAGGAGTTGCTCGTCCAGATTCGCCCCCCGATCCGGTCACGCCCCTCGATGACAACGACATCGTCTCCCCGATCCTGGAGTACCCGCGCCGCCGTCAGTCCAGAGAGCCCTGCACCGATCACGAGGACACGCGCAGGCGCCGTTGTCTGAGCCCGAACTCTTGGCACTGCCGCACCCAGTCCCACCATCGAACCCGCTGCTTGCGCAAGAAATCTCCGTCGATCCATCTCTCACCTCTTGTAATACTGGGCGGGTAAGCAGGAGTGGGCGTGCTCGGCACGGTCCCGACTCGGCCCGCGCCGGGTCCAACGATCTTCAGTCAACGACGGCAAGAACCTCCCCGACCAAGTGGAGCGAGCCAGCGACAACGATCAGCCCGTCAGCGGGCGTTACGCGACGCGCGAGCTCGAGTGCTTGCGGCAGGCTGGCCACCCTCTCGACGGCGACGGCCGGCGTGATCTCCGCCGGGTCGAGCGCGCGTGGGCTGGCGATCCCCGTCAAAATAATCTGCCGAAAGAGCGGAAAGAGCCGCTCCGTCATGACCGCGACATCTTTGTCCCGCATGATGCCAAAAATCAAGGTCAGAGGGCGATTGACACAATTCTCCGTGAGAAAGTCGCAGAGCACTTCGATGCCCGCGAGATTATGGGCACCATCGATGAGCAGCGGTGGTCCAGATGATGCGTCGCTCCTCAGGTCGAGTCTCCCAGGCCAGCAGACCGTCTCCAGTCCCTGGAGGATCGCGTCTGCGCCGATCGACCACCCGAGAGCCGGCAGCAGCTCGACGATCGAGATGGCGGTCGCGGCGTTGATCCGCTGGTGGTCTCCCCGCAGGGCCAGTCGCGGCGTGAGAAGACCGCAGGACGACCGGAAAGCGACCCGCTGCCGGAGATCGTCGGCCGGCTCGACCCGCTCGGTGACAACGCTTCCCTCACTGACGGGCGCCGCCAGTTCCGCTGCCCGGGCGAGGATCACCTGACGGGCCGCCGGCTCCTGTGGCGCGACGACGACGGGGATGCCCGGCTTGATGATGCCCGCCTTTTCGGCGGCGATGGCGGCCACGGTCGGGCCGAGATACTGCTGATGGTCAAGCCCGACCGGAGTAATTGCCGTCACCACGGGCCGACAGATGTTGGTCGCATCGAGGCGCCCCCCCATCCCAACCTCGAGGACTGCCAGATCGACACACTGCTCGGCCAGCCAGAGATAGCCAATCGCCGTGATCAGCTCGAAGAAGGTCGGCCCCGCCTCGAGCTGCCCTTCGTGCCGGAGGCGCTCACTGACCTGTCGCACCATCGTCGCGAGGCGGGCAAAGTCATCGGGCGGGATCGGCTCTCCGGCCACGCAGATGCGCTCGGTGACCGATACCAGATGGGGCGAGGTGTAGAGGCCCGTGCGGTACCCTGCGGCGCGCAAGATCGCCTCAGTCATCGCTGCGGTTGAGCCCTTCCCGTTCGTCCCGGCAATGTGGATCGCGGGAAAGGCTTGCTGGGGGGCTCCCAACTCAGCACAGAGACGACGGATCGCCTCCAAGCCGAGGTTCATCGTCAGCACTTCGTTGCCGAGCTGATGCAGATAGGTGAGAGCTTCAGAAAAGTTCATCAGAAAAGAGGTAACGACTCACGGAGAGGAAAATCAGAAAGTGGACCGGGCCGACCAGAGACCAATGTCAGAATGGAAGACATGATTGCACCACCGAGGCACAGAGAACACCGAGAAGAAGGTTGAGGAGTGGCTCGCGCCAACAAACAATCTACGTCTGAACAGATCACATCATTGCATGACAGAGAGATCACAGAGAAGAAGATAGGGTCCATT
>JBMUAP010000404.1:0-3591 GCA_049454155.1 Blastocatellia bacterium | reverse complement strand
CGTCCGCAATCGGCAGTGAACTCAATGTCATCGGCCGGACGGTCGATGAGGCAACTGCGGCCGTCGACAAGTTTCTCGATGCGGCTTGGCTCGACCATCACGATCGCTTGCGGATCGTGCACGGTGTTGGCCTTGGTGCCCTGAAACGAGCGATCGCCGAGCTTCTCTCGCACCACCCCCACGTGGCCTCGTTCCATCCGGCGGAGTCGGCCGAAGGGGGCCAAGGCGCGACGATCGTCGAACTGAGAAAGTAGAGCGTGAGCACCGTGCGCATTCCTCGCGGGTTCAGCGAAGAAGTCCGACAGCAGGCCGACATCGTGCGGATCGTCTCCGACTATCTGACGCTCCGGAAGAAGGGGGCCAACTACTGGGGATGCTGTCCATTTCATCAGGAGAAGACGCCCAGCTTCACGGTCAGTGCCAGCAAGCAGTTCTTCAAATGCTTTGGCTGTGGCAAGGCAGGCGATGTCTTCACCTTTGTCATGGAGTTGGAAGGGGCTTCGTTTCCCGAAGCGGTCGAGACGATCGCCGGCAAGGTTGGCCTCGCGATTCCGGTCACGGAGAAATCGGACCTCTATGAGGCGCTCGACCGCAAGCGCGCCGAGCTTTTTCAGCTCAATCAATGGGCGCTGGAGTTCTTTGAAGAATGTCTGTTGGGCGACCCCGAGGGCCGTCGGGCACAGGATTACCTCGTTCAGCGGGGGGTCCTGGACGCGACCAGAAAGACTTTTCGCCTTGGCTATGCCCCCAATCGCTGGGACGCCCTGGGAGGCCACCTGCGGGCCAAGGGGGCGTCGCGTGCCCAGATTGAGACGAGCGGCCTCGTCAGTCTCAAAGAGGGGGCTGCGGGCTTTTATGACCGCTTTCGTGGTCGTCTGATCTTTCCGATTCAGGATCCGCAAGGTCGGGTCGTTGCCTTCGGTGGCCGCCTTCTCGGAGAGGGAGAGCCGAAGTATCTCAACTCTCCGGAAACGGCGGTCTACACCAAAGGGCACCACCTCTTTGGCCTCTCGCAAGCGCGCGACGCGATTCGCCGCCGGGGCTTTGTCATCCTCGTCGAGGGCTACCTCGACTTTCTGATCCCCTATCAGGCGGGGATTCAGAACCTGGTCGCCAGTCTCGGGACGGCTCTGACCGACCATCAAGTGCGACTTCTCGGTCGGTATGTGAGACAAATTGTCGTCAATTTCGACCCAGACTCGGCTGGGGTCGCTGCCACCAAGCGAAGTCTCGAGGTCTTGCTCGCCAATGGCTTCAAGGTCAATGTCCTGAGCCTGCCGGACAACCTCGACCCAGACGAGTTCATCCGAAAGCACGGCGCCGAAGGGTACTGGCAGGCACTCAAGACCTCGCACCGTTTTCTGGACTACATTGTGGAGCAGGCGATTCAGGCCAGGGATCCCCAGTCCCCGGCCGGGAAAGTCGAAACGATCAACGAGATTCTGCCGTATGTAAAGCTGGTTCGGGATCGCATCGAGCGGGCCGATTATGTCGAGCGGATCGCCGATCGGCTGAAGATCGACAGCCAGTTGATCCGCGATGAGTTTCGTACTGCGGTGGAGGCGCGGCAGGAGAAGGTCAGTGAGCGGGTCCGTCACGCGCTGGTCGCGCTCAAGCCGGCAGAAAAGACCCTGCTGCAGTCGATCTTGACCAGTCCACTTGTCCGGCGCCGTCTGCTTGCTTCTCTCCGGGAGGAGGACTTTCTCCACCTCCGGACGGCGCGGCTCTTTCAAGTCCTGATCGAGTTCGAGCGCGCGGAGCGGGAGCCGACTTGGCCCGCGCTGAACGAAGCATTGGCTGACCCGGATCTGGCCCAAAATTTGCTCCCGTACCTGTTTGTCGAAGAGGAAGCCCTGTGGGATGAGCTGGCGGACCAAATGGAGAGAAGAGACGACGAGGACCTCGAAGGGGCTCGGTCGGGGGCCACTGGACCTGCTGGTCAAGGCCAGTCGTCAGACGATGATCGAGCCGAACGACAGGCCTGGGAGAGTCTCCTGAGCATCCGGTGTGATCGCTTGGCGGATCTCCAGGCCTCCCTGCAGATGGAGATCAATCAAGCCCAACGGAACAACGATGACGCGACATTGCAGCGGCTGGCGATGCGGCGGGCGGCCCTTGCCCGAGAGGAGTGGGAGATGCGGAAGCTACCCCTTCCGAATGAGAGAACTGCTGTCAGCTAAGGACCGCTCTTTCGCGGCTCAATCGACCGGGCTGGGAACTTCCCGTGGGGGGCTCTTCGTAAATGCTCAAGAAGCCTCTGGCCACCTCATCTGGATGACGGACCAAAGACAGACGAGCCTGAGGGGGCACAGGTGGAGATCAATCGATTGATGATGGTGAATCTTGGCTGGAGCAGCCAAGGCTAAGTAGATGCGCACTGGTCTCTTCCGATCGAAGAGACGGGTAAAAGGGGTGATCAATTTGGACGAGAAATACACAGACGATGTGCAAAAGCTCCTCGACATGGGGAAGGAGAAGGCCTTCCTGACCTATGACGACATCAATCAGGAGTTGCCGGAGGGACTGGTCTCTGCGGACGACATCGATGAGATCTTTGCGACCCTCAGCGGGGAGGGAATCCCCATCGGCGATTCCGAAGAGAAGTTTCTGGAAGCGGCGGGAGGATCTGGCAATGGAGACAAGAAGATCGAGGATGGCTCCGACGAGGAGATGGAGCTCGACCTCTCTCCTGGCACGCTCGACAAGACCAATGATCCCGTGCGCCTCTATCTTCGGGAGATGGGCATCGTTCCGCTCCTGACACGCGAAGGCGAGGTCGCCATTGCCAAGCGCATTGAACGCGGCAAGATCCGGGCCCAGAAGGCCATCTCCCGCTCGCCGGTGGCGATCCAGGAACTGATTCGCCTCGGTCAGGATTTGGCCAAGGGCGAGCTCTCGATCCGCGAGGTGGTGACGTTCAACGAGCAGGAAGGGATCACCGAAGAGAAGATTCTGGAATATCACTCCTACACGGTCGAGACGATCAACGAGATCGACAAGTTGTTCAAGAAGGGCCTCGAGCACTACGAGAAGATGCAGGCAGAGTCGAAGCGGTCGACGAAGTTGCCGCGGATGCGGCGCGGTTTGGCGCGCCTTCGGGTCGAACTCTCCCATCTCGTCCGGCTGCTCGAATTCACCACCCGATCCGAAGAGAGGCTCGTGCAGGCAATGCGCAGCGCCCGGGATGAGGTCCGCTCCCGAGAGCGGGAGATCGATCGCCTGCAGCGAGCCATCGAACGCAAGAAGGCGACCGACGATCAACGCGACCTCGAGAAGAAGCTGCGGGCCGCTCGCAAAGGCCTCACGCAGCTCGAAGAGCAGTACCGACAACCGGCGGTCGACATCAAGCGCGCGGTTCAAAATGTCCTGATGGGCGAATCGGAGGCGCAACAGGCCAAGAAGGAGCTCGTTGAGGCCAACCTGCGTCTAGTCGTCTCGATCGCCAAGAAGTATACCAACCGGGGTCTTCAGTTTCTCGACCTGATCCAGGAAGGCAACATCGGCCTGATGAAGGCGGTCGACAAGTTCGAGTACCGGCGCGGCTACAAGTTCTCGACGTACGCCACGTGGTGGATCCGCCAGGCCATCACC
>JBMUAP010000403.1:0-3592 GCA_049454155.1 Blastocatellia bacterium | reverse complement strand
ACCTGTCCAGACGTTGGTTGTTTGTTGGCGCGAGTCACTCCTCAACCTTCTTCTCTGTGTTCTCTGTGTCTCGGTGGTGTGATCAAGTCTTCCGTTCTGACATCGGTCTCTGGTCAGCTTGGTCCACTTTCTGATTTTCCTCTCCGTGAGTAGTTACTGAAAAAGAAAGCGCCTTTCCATTCGATATGATACGAGCTGAGAACCTCTCCAAGTGCTACCAGATCTACGATTCCCCGGCGGCCCGGTTGAAGGAGCTGCTCTGGCGTGGGCGTCGTCGGTACCATCGGGATTTCTGGGCGCTGGAGAAGGTCTCTCTCGAAGTGGCGACCGGTGAGGCGCTCGGGGTGATTGGGCGCAACGGGGCCGGGAAGTCGACGCTGCTGCAGATGATTGCCGGGGTGCTCCGACCGACCACGGGTCGGGTGAAGGTCGACGGGCGGGTGACCGCCCTTCTCGAACTCGGGAGCGGGTTCAACGCCGACTACACGGGGCGCGAGAATATCCTCCTCAGCGGGCAGATCATGGGGATTCAGGAAGAGGAGATGCGGCGCAAGCTCGATGTCATCGTCCGCTTTGCCGAGTTGGAAGCCTTTATCGATCAGCCAGTCAAGACCTATTCGACGGGGATGTTGATGCGGTTGGCCTTTGCTTCGGCGATCCACGTCGATCCCGATGTACTCATCGTCGACGAGGCCCTCTCGGTCGGAGATGTCTATTTTCAGCGCAAATCGCTCGACCGGATGGACTACTTTCGCAAAGCGGGCAAGACGGTCCTCTTCGTCTCGCACGATCCGGGGCTGGTCCAGCGTTTCTGCGATCGAGCCCTCTGGCTGGAGGGGGGCCGGGTGATGATGCTTGGCCCGGCGCGGGACGTGGTGACAGCCTATCAGGCATTCTGCATCAAGCTGGAGGATGAGCGCTTACGGGACGCCGCGCGCCACAGTGGCCTGGGGGCAGTGGAGCATCAGGCCATCCTGCGCGAGTTGCAGTTGACCGGGACGCGCTGGGGCAACCAGCGGATCCGCTTTTCCGGGGTCGAGCTGATCAATCCCCGTGGGGAGGCGACGTGGGTTCTGCGCAGCGGAGAGCCGGTGACCATTCGTTTGCACGTCGAGGCCGACGAGTCCTGGCCAGCGCCGATCTTTGCCGTCGATCTGCATCGCTACGACGGTGTCTATCTCGGGACGATCAACAACCTGGACACCTCGCCGGCAACACTGCCCCTCGTCCCCGGAGCCAACACCATCGAATTCCACCTGCCAACCTTGGAACTGGCCTACAATGTCTACTACCTGTCGCTCAAAGCCTTTACGGAGGATGGGGCACCGGAGTGGAAGGACCCGGCGGATGTGCACCATCAGATGTACCAGTTCAACGTCCTGACGGAGCGCCCGATCCACGGGTTGATGCGTTTTGAAGGGGAGTGGCGACGACCGGTCAGTGGGGCGGTGTGGCAAAACCCGGCGATCGGCGGGTACGAGTGAAGAAAGGGGATGTTTCGATGCGGATTGCGACGATTGTGCAGTCGACCTCACATCTCGACTACCTGGCGCGTGTCCTGGATGAGCTGGAGACGGCAACTCCGCCCGAGCCGACTGCGTACGGTTTTGGGCAGTGGGTGGCGGTGCCAGTCGCGCAGACCACGGCGATCGGCGTCCTCTACAACTCCCAGCTGATCGTCCCGGAAGGGATGACAACGGGGCCACGGCTCTCGACCCCCTCCGAGCAGCGAGCGATCTTCACGCCAGACTATCTGCGGGAGCAGGGGATTCTGCTCTCGCTCTTGCTGGTGGGATGGCGGGAGGCGGAGGCGTACCATCAAGGGGTGCCACGGCTGGTGATTCCCGTGCAGGCTCCGGTCGAGACCCTTTCCCCGGAAGAGGTCCGTTCTTTTCACCAGGGGGCGGATGGGGGAGTACTCTTGGCCTACTATCCAATCGTGGCCACGCACGCAGGACTCTTTGCCCCAGCCTTGTTGGAGTCCATTCTGGACCAGCTCGACGAGCTGGTCTCTGATCTCCAGCGCGCCCGACTGCGGATCCTGCGGAAGAGCCTCGCTTGGCAGACGCGGGTCGAATCGCTGCGGTGAAGGAGGCGAGCAATCTTTCGGGTGGGCGAGAGTGGATCATGAATAGATCCGACGGTATGGTGGTTGGCGGCGATTCAGTGAGAGAGGATTGAGCTGTATTTATGGATAGTCGATTGGATTTGGATCTTCCAGAAGAGAACCAACCGTGGGAGCGGATGAAAGAGGATTGGAACCAGCGGGCGGTCGAGAATGCGCGCTGGTATATCAATACTGCCCGGTTGGATCAGACGGAGGAGGAGTTTCACCAGACTGGCTTGCGGGAGGTGGATATCTGGATCCTGCCGGAACTGGAGTTGTTGACCCAGGGGCGGGACCCGAAAAGCCTCCAGTTTCTCGAGATTGGTTGCGGGATTGGGCGGATGACCCGGCCCCTGGCAGGAATCTTCGGGCACGTCATCGGGACGGACGTCTCGGGGGAGATGATTCGGCAAGCCAGGGAACGGTTGGCCGACCTCCCCAATGTCTCTCTCTGGGAGACCTCAGGGGGCGATGTGGGGCCGGTACCCGACGAATCGATCGACATCGCCTACTCCATCTTTGTCTTCCAACACGTGCCGAGTCGGGCGGCAATCCGGGCGACGTTGCTCGATGCCTGGCGGGCACTTCGGCCCGGGGGGCTCCTCCGGTTCCAGACGAATGGTGTGACGGCCGACTCTTTCGTCCAGTCAGAGAAGAATACCTGGATTGGGGTGAGTTTTTCCGAGGCGGAAGTGCGGGCTCTCGCCCGGGAGTTGGGGGCCCAATTGGTCAGTCTCTATGGGGCAGAGACGATGTACTGTTTCTCGACTCTCCGGAAACCTCTCCTCTATGGGGCAGGGCGGCCGACCGTCGATCCCACGCCAGTTGTGGAAGCCGTGGCCTGCACCAACCGGCCCGACTCCATGGCAGTTCCGCTGGGCGGACCAGACGCCTGCCTCTCTCTGCTCGTTTCGGGGATTGACCGCGAGGCGCTCGATGCCAACCGCTGGGCGCTCCGGATTGGAACGAAGCGTGCGTCATTTCGCTACGCTGGACCGATTCGGCCACACTTTCAAGCGGCCGCGACGGCGCTCTCTCGACGCCCTCTCGAAGATCTGGCCTACTTTGAAGCTCCGATTCCGGAAGGGCTCCTGCCGGAGCAGACCCCAGTCCAGCTCCTCTTGGACGAGCAACCCGTTGGAGTGCCCGCTTCAGTCCTCCTCGCGGGTCTTCCCCTGCGTGCCGCCAAGATCGTCTCCGTCCGCAACCTGGTCGATTTTGGGACTGACGTCCACGTGGCCGGCCCGAAATCCCGCTTCACGGTCTTTCTGGAAGGGCTGGATGAATCGATCTCTCCCGCAACCTTCCGCCTGAGGATTGGCGGTCAAGATCTGCTTCCCGACCACGCCGGCTTCGAGGCCCTCGTCGCCAGCTACCTTCTCAATGCCTCGCTCCCTGCTGGGCTCTCCCCCGGGCCCGCGCTCCTCGAAGTCTTTGCCGATGGGGTTGAGACGATCCCACTCGAAGTCGACCTCCTCTCCTGAT
>JBMUAP010000402.1:0-3596 GCA_049454155.1 Blastocatellia bacterium | reverse complement strand
CCGGAAAGCTCCGCGAGGCGGTGGAGATAGGCCCGGGCGCGTTCGGGGAGCTCCTCGATGCGGGAGATCCCGCGCGTCCGGGACTGCCAGCCAGGCAATGTCTCGTAGATCGGTGTCGCCTGGGACATCTTCCCGGCGTCGTAGGGGACTTGGTCCGTCTCCGTCCCATCGATTCGATACCCGACGCAGATCTGGATCTGCTCCAGTTCGTCGAGCACGTCGAGCTTGGTGAGGGCCAGTGCGTCGAGCCCATTGACCATCACCGAGTAGCGGGCGATGACGGCGTCGAACCAGCCGGTACGGCGTGGTCGGCCCGTCGAGGCGCCAAACTCCTGGCCACGGGCACGGATCCCCTCCCCAATCTCATCGTCGAGCTCAGTCGGAAAAGGTCCCCCGCCGACGCGGGTCGTATAGGCCTTGATCACCCCAATCACGCGATCGAGGCGGGAGGGCGGCAGCCCCGTCCCGGTGAGGGCTCCTCCAATCGAGGAGTTGGACGAGGTGACAAAGGGGTAGGTTCCGTGGTCAATGTCGAGCATGGTCGCCTGGGCCCCTTCGACGAGGATCCGTCGTCCGGCCTGTGCCGCCTGGTTGAGGTAGTAGGTCGTGTCGCGAATATGCGGGGAGAGAACTGCGGACCAGTACTTCCCTTCTTCGAGAAGCTGTGCCTCGTCGATCGGCTCTCCTCCGAGCATAGTCAGCAGGCGGTTGGCTTGGCGGGCATTGTCGCGCAGCCGTTCCATCAGGGCCGAGGGGTCGGTCAGCTCCCCGACGCGCAATCCCCGTCGAGCCATCTTCTCCTCATAGGCGGGACCGATGCCGCGCATGGTCGTGCCGACGGCATTTCCGCCCCGACCGGCCTCGATCGCTCGATCAAGCGCGACGTGATAAGGGAGGATCAGGTGCGCCCGGTTGCTGACCATGAGGTTGTCGGGGGTGACGGTGATCCCCTTGGCGCGCAACTCCTCCATCTCGGCGATGAGAGCGCGCGGGTCGACGACCACGCCATTCCCGATGACGCAGGGCTTGCCCGGATGAGTAATCCCAGAGGGAATGAGATGGAGGACGAACTTCTGCTCGGCGCCCCCCTGTCGGATGATCACGGTGTGGCCCGCGTTGTGCCCCCCCTGGTAGCGGGTGACGAGATCGAAATGAGGGGCGAGCAGATCGACAATCTTCCCCTTCCCCTCATCTCCCCATTGTGCGCCGATGATTGCCAGATTCATTGCGTGATGTGTGCGTGCGGACTTGGTGGTTCTGGAGGGGCTGATGATGCCCCTCCCCTCGAGGATGGGTCAGGCCGAGCGGGTCGCCTCGAGATACTTCTCGACCGAGACGGCCGCTTGCACCCCATCGGCGACGACATTGGCCAACTGGTAGATCGGACGGACACAGAGATCCCCTGCGGCGTAGAGCCCCGGAACATTCGTCTCCATCAATTCATTGACGAGAACGCGCCCTTCGGGATCGAGCGTGACCTGCCCCTGCACCAGTTCCGAATTGGGGATCCAGCCGATGAAGACGAAGACCGCTTTGGCGTCGAGGTCTTGCACCTCACCAGTGCTGAGATGGCGGACACGGATGCCCTCGACCTCCTTCTCTCCGTAGATCTCCTCGACGACAGATTGCCAGACAGGCTGGACTTTCGGGTGGTGGAGGTACTCCTCGATGAGGATCTTCTGCGCGGTAAAGTGGTCGCGGCGATGGATCGAGTGGATCTGCGAGGCATAGCGGGTGAGGAAGAAGCCCTCTTCCACCGCCGAGTTGCCTCCCCCGACGACGGCAACCGGCACGTCCCGGAAGAAAGCGCCATCGCAGGTCGCGCAGACACTGACCCCGGCGCCGAAGAGCCGGTCATACCCCGGAACATCCAATGAACGAGGGTGCCGACCCATGGCGAGGATGACCGCCCGCGCCGTGACCTTCCCACCATCGCTCAGCGAGACAGTGAACTGGCCAGCTTCGTTCCGCTCGATTCCAGTGGCACCGATGCCGACCCGCACCTCGGCTCCAAACCGCTGGGCGTGGCGCAGGAAGGCCTGGGAAAAATCGTACCCGGAGATGCCATCGGCAAACCCCGGGTAGTTGTCGATCGCTGCCGAGAAGACGATCTGACCACCGGGCACATTCTTCTCCAGCACCAGTGTCCGGAGAAGAGAGCGCCCAGTGTAGACCGCTGCGGCCAATCCAGTCGGACCACCGCCGATGATCACGACATCAAAATCTGTGGACATGCTCGATCTTTCCTGACTGGGCCTTAGAGGGCCTGCTTGATCATCTCGGCAATGGAGAGACGGGCGTTGTTCGGCACCCCGACGTGGCGCGCAACCTCTTCCCCGCCCTTGTAAACGATGAGGGTCGGAATGCCCCGGATTCCGTACTTGGCTGGGGTATGGGGATTCTCATCGACATTGAGCTTGAGCACCTTCGCCGTCCCCTGAAAATCCTGGGCGACCTCCTCGACCGTCGGCGGCAAGGCTCGACAGGGACCACACCAGGCGGCCCAGAAATCGACCAGCACCGGCTGCTCCGATTTGAGCACCTCTGCTTCCGCGACAAACTGGCTCATACGATTCTCCTTTCCTGCGAATACTTCTGACAAGACCTTGGCGGATGACCTCTCCCAGCCGGAGAGCCGCCTTTTCCGATACCGTTCCTCGATCTGGCAAACCCAACCTGGGGACCCACGAGAGGGGCTGTCAGGGGCGGATCTGAACGAGGCGGCACTGAAGCAGGCGGGGACATTGGCGATTCCACGTCGACGCCTCACTCTTCAAAGTCGAGCAGTATACCAGACGGAGAGGGTGGAATGCACATGACTCTGGTGAGGTTTTTTCCGGGGGAATCAGCCCACCCGCCGGCGGGCGACAACCCGATGGTAGAGATCGAGATAGTGGCGGGCAGACCGGTTCCAGGAGTAGTCGACCCGCATCCCGTTCGCACGCAGCGTCTCCCAGACGGGAGGGTCGTAGAAGATCAGGAGGGCCTCATAGACCTTTTCGAGCAGACGATCGGCCGAGTAGTCTTGGAATTTGAATCCAGTCCCCTCGCCGGTCGCCGGCTCGAAGGGTGCGATCGAGTCGTCGAGTCCACCGACCGCCCGGACAATTGGGACCGTGCCATAGCGCAGACTGTACATCTGATTGAGACCGCAGGGTTCATAAGCAGAAGGCATGAGGAAGAGATCGGCCCCTGCCTCGATCTGGTGGGAGAGATCGTTCTGAAAGCCAAAGTGGACACCGACCTGGCGGGGACGGGTGTCCCGGACGTGTTGAAAATAGTCCTCGTAGCTCCGGCTGCCTGACCCGAGAAGGATGAAGTAGGCGCCGGTATCGAGAATGCGCCAGATCGCTTCCGCCAGCAGGTCGACCCCTTTCTGGACGGTCAGACGGGAGACGATCGCCAGCACGGGGCGTTCGAGATCGACCGGCAGATGGAACTTCTCGAGCAGGGCCCGCTTGCAAGCCCGCTTGCCCTCCATTGCCCCTGGCCAGAAGGGGGCAGCGAGGGTCTGGTCTGGCGCCGGGTTCCATTCCCGGTAATCGACCCCGTTGAGGATCCCGACGAGATCCTGGGAACGCCACCGCAGCAATCCG
>JBMUAP010000401.1:0-3611 GCA_049454155.1 Blastocatellia bacterium | reverse complement strand
CGACCCGGATCGGAAACCGTCCCTGCAGCTCTGGAATCTGATCCGAGGGCTTCGAGACGTGAAATGCCCCAGCAGCGTTGAAGAGAATGTAATCGGTCTTGACCATTCCGTATTTGGTGTTGACCGTGGTTCCCTCGACGATCGGGAGAATGTCCCGCTGAACTCCTTCGCGGGAGACCTCAGGACCGTGCCCTCCCTCGCGCCCCGCAATCTTGTCGATCTCGTCGAGGAAGACGATGCCGGAGGTCTCCACCCGATCGACGGCGATCCGGGCGACCTGGTCCATGTCGATCAGCTTCTGCTCCTCCTCCTGGAGGAGATACTCCATCGCCTCATCGACCCGCATCTGGCGTTGCTTGCTGCGCCCACTGAAGAGACCGGGCATCATATCCTTGAGATTGATGTCCATCTCTTCGACGCCCTGATTGCTGAAGATCTCGAAGGAAGGGAAATTGCGTTCCCTGACCTCCAACTCGATCAGGCGCGCGTCGAGCCGACCTTCGCGCAACTGTTGCCGCAGCTTCTCGCGTGTCCGGTGGTGAGAGTCTTGCAGTGCCGAGTCGCTCGTTCCGATCAGGTCGATGCTGGGGTCGATCGTCGCGCCATCGCTCTCTCCGCCCCCAGCCCCCTGAATACTCGCGCGCGGTGGAGGCAGCAGGATGTCGAGGATCCGTTCTTCGACGTTCTGTTCCGCCTTCTCCGCCACCTCGGCGATCTTTTCGACCCGCACCATATCGATGGCGATCTCGACCAGATCCCGGATCATCGATTCGACATCGCGCCCGACATAGCCGACCTCGGTAAACTTGGATGCCTCGACCTTGAGAAAGGGCGAAGAGGAGAGCCGCGCCAACCGCCGGGCGATCTCGGTCTTCCCAACTCCGGTCGAGCCGATCATGATGATATTTTTGGGCATGACGTCGAGCGCCATGTCGGGCGGGAGCTTCTGTCGGCGGATCCGGTTGCGCAAGGCAACCGCCACCGCCCGCTTGGCGGCCGCTTGCCCAACGACGTGCTTGTCGAGCTCCGCGACGATCTGCCGAGGGGTCAGCTCATCCAGCTTGATCGGTTCTTCAATCTCGCCCGCAAGGTAGATCACCATGTCATCTCTTCCACGACGATATTCGAATTGCTGTAGATGCAGATCTCCCCGGCGATCGCCATGGCCGTCTCGGCGATCCGGCGGGCATCGTGCGCCGTCTCGCGGGCCAGCGCGCGGGCCGCCGCCAGGGCGTAGGGCCCCCCGGAACCGATGGCGACGATCCCGTCGTCAGGCTCGATGACATCGCCCGTACCCGAGATGATCAGGGTGCTCTGCGGGTCCGCCACGACCAACAACGCTTCGAGGTTCCGCATCATCTTGTCGGTCCGCCATTCCCTCGCCAACTCGACCGCCGCCCGGTTGAGCTGCCCATGGTATTGCTCAAGCTTCGACTCGAACCGCTGAAAGAGCGCGAAGTCATCCGCGCTCGTCCCGGCAAATCCAGCCAGTACTTGATCGTTGTAGAGGCGCCGCACCTTCCGCGCCCCCGACTTCATGATTGTCTCTCCCATGGTCACCTGCCCATCGCCAGCGACGACGATCTGTCGATCCCGCCGAACCGAGAGGATCGTCGTGCTGCGGATACGCGGGCGTGATGATGGCGAAGAGGAGGCACTGATTTCATTGGGATATGCCATAAACCGCGACTATAGCGACCCGCCTCGATCCTTGTCAATCTCTTCTGCCTCCTCGACAGACAGTCCCTCGATCGAAGGGCCGACGGTGAGTAACTCAGCCGAGTGCCCATCGGTTGACACCCGGCCAATAGCTGGGCTACTTTTCCCTACTTATGCCTGTAGTGGGACCCGCGAGGCTGTCGACCATCCGATGATTGACGCGCCTGTGTTGGGTTCCGCTCCGTCGTCATTCCGTATGATCCGGGAGGGTTGAATTTTCCACTCTCTCTTATCCAACAGGAGATCTGGTATATGGCCATCAAAGTAGGAATCAATGGATTCGGGCGGATTGGACGCAACATTCTGCGCACCGCCCTCCATGACCCGGAGATCGATTTTGTCGCGGTCAACGATTTGACCGATACCAAGACGCTTGCCCATCTGCTCAAGTATGACTCGATCCTTGGCAACTTGACGGAGGAGGTCAGTGCCACCGAGAAGACCATCACCGTCGGTAACCGGACGATCCACGTCTTCTCTGAAAAGGATCCGGCGCTGATTCCGTGGGAACAAGTCGGCGCCGAGATCGTCGTCGAGTCGACCGGCCGCTTCACAGACCGCGAGAAGGCTGCCCTCCACATGCGTGGTTCGGTCAAGAAGGTGATCATCAGTGCCCCGGCCAAGAACGAGGACATCACGGTCGTCCTCGGGGTCAACCAGAATGCCTATGACCCAGCCAAGCACCACGTCATCTCCAACGCTTCCTGCACCACCAACTGCCTCGCGCCCGTCGCCAAGGTGGTCCACGAGACCTTTGGGATCCGCAAAGCCCAGATGACGACGATCCACTCCTACACCAACGATCAGGTCATTCTCGACTTCCCACACAAGGATCTCCGTCGTGCCCGCGCGGGCGCCCTCTCCATGATTCCGACCTCGACCGGTGCCGCCAAAGCCGTCGCCCTGGTGCTCCCCGAATTGAAGGGCAAGTTCGATGGCATCTCGGTGCGCGTTCCCACTCCGAACGTCTCCCTCGTCGATGTGGTCATGGAGTTGGAGAAGTCGGCGACCAAGGATGAGATCAACGCCGCGCTGCGCCAGGCGGCTGGTGCCGAACTGAAGGGCATTCTTGCCGTCGAAGATGCCCCCCTCGTCTCCTCCGACTTCAAGGGCAACTCCCACTCTTCGATTGTCGACTCCGACTACACCAAAGTCATTGGCGACAACCTTGTCAAGATCCTCGCTTGGTATGACAACGAGTGGGGCTACTCCTGTCGTGTCCGGGATCTCATCAAGTTCCTTGTTCAGAAGGGGCTGTAACGGTTCTGGCCAGTCTCGACAAACGCCTTTGGGACGACCGTCGTGTTTGGCATGGCGGTCGTCTTCCGTTTTACTGGCGTTTTTCTGGCGTTTTTGGAGAAGACGTGTTCCGTGAATCGAACCGGATCGCAGGCATGGCGCGGGACGCAGATCAAGTAATCTTTGTGCTCGCAGTCATTGTACTCGCGGCCCGGGGGGCGGCGAACAGCGTAGAACAGCGAAGGACGAAGTTGGGGAAGAGCGGGGGACGGGACTCGAACCCGCGACGTCCAGCTTGGGAAGCTGGCATTCTACCACTGAATTACCCCCGCTAGCGGTCACTTTTGGACCCTGTTTTTGGAGTTAGCTCTCCCGCGATCGGCAACGACGGTTGCTTCTCGTCGGAATCGTTCCACTCCTTGCAAACAGGTATGCTTGTACCACACTCGACTGGCTCCCGCAAGGGGCGGGGAGAACAACCGATGGAGAAGAAGAGGGAAGCGGATCAACCAGCGACGATACGAAAGCCCACCCGGGAGGGGCGGTTCGACGCTGATCGACTCGCCGGGCTCGATCGGTTTGCCCGGCTCGACCAGTACTCACTCCGGCAACGGCTTGTCATCCGTGTCGCAGGCTGGCTTCTCTACTGGCTG
>JBMUAP010000400.1:0-3624 GCA_049454155.1 Blastocatellia bacterium | reverse complement strand
AGGTGGGCGGGATCAAGGAGGTCTACTACTCGAACGGCGGTACCCTCAGCCTCGACACCAACAAGGTGACGCCCGAGGGTGGGCTCAAGGAGAATTACGCCCGTTCGATGGGGATGAAGGCCAATCAGCTCGAGTCGTTCACCCTGACTGACGAGGGCGGTATCGAAACCGCTGCCAACACCGGTGTCGATCGCGAGACCCTCGCTCACATGCGCAACTGGATGGACTGCGTGCGCAACCGCAATCAGAAGACGAACGCCGATATCCACGCCGCCTACAACCACTCGGTCGCGCTCTGCATGACGATTGCCGCGATCCAGACCGGCAAGCGGGTCACCTTCGACAGCGCGAAGCAGGCCGTGGTCGTCAGCTGAACGGGCCTCTTCTCGAAGAGGCGCTCCTTTGTGGAAGGGAAACCACTTGAGAAAGGGAGGGGAGGTCGACGGCTACACCTCCCCTCCCTGTCTGGTCGTCCCTGACTCTTTTCTTCTTCCCTATGGGAAATGACGAGGAAACTAATGAACAGTGGAATCAATCCGAAATGGGTGAAATGGGCGATATGCCTGGGTCTGGTCTGTCTGATCGGAACAGGTGGAGCGTCCGCCCAGTCGATCAAGATCGTGGAGCAGAAAGAGAAGCAGCAGCTCGATGTCTACGTCGGGGAGCAGATCTTCACCTCCTACTGTTACTGGGATTCGCAGAAGAAGCCCATCCTCTACCCCCTACAGACGGCCAAGGGAACGGTTGTCACGCGCAGCTATCCCGTCACCAAGATTGCTGGTGAGCGAACTGACCATCCCCATCACGTCTCCGTCTGGTTCAATTATGGCAACATCAATGGCGTCGATTTCTGGAACAACAGCGGCGGCCGCAATTCCGAGAAGATGGGCACGATCCGACATCAAGCGGTCAAGGCCATCCGTAACGGGAAGGCCAAGGCCGAGCTCGATGTGACCATGGACTGGATCATGCCCAACGGAAGCAAGATCCTCCAGCAGGACGAGACGATCATCTTCCGCTCCGGGAAGGACCTCCGCGTCATCGATCGCATCATCACCCTCACCGCGCAGAAAGAGACCGTTGTCTTCGGGGATAGCAAGGAGGGGGCGCTCGGCATTCGCGTCGCCCGCTCCCTGGAGGAGCCCAGTACCCAACCTCTCATCTTTACAGATGAACAGGGCAATCCAACCAAGGTGGCTGTTCTCGACAATACCGGAGTGGCCGGCGTCTATTTGAGCAGTGAAGGCCAAGTGGGAGAGAAGAATTCCTGGGGAAAGAAGGCCAAATGGATGAGCCTCAGCGGCAATGTCCGTGGGGAAGATGTCGTCCTCGCCATCCTCGACCACCCGAAGAATCCCCTCTATCCCACCTACTGGCATAACCGGGGCTATGGTCTCTTCGCCGCCAACCCATTTGGTGCCAAGGAGTTCACCCGAGGCGCCACCGTCCTCAACTATACCTTGTCACCCGGGCAGTCCACCAAGAAGCGCTTCCGCGATCTTCTCCACTCCGGCAAGCTGACCGCCGAGCAGACCGAAGCCCTCTATCAACAGTTTCTTCGCGAGGTTGCCGAATAGCCTTGCCGTCGTTCCAAGCCAAGGGGCGGGTTCCATGGCCAGCTTGGTCAGAATCCGCCTTTCCTCTTCTCACGGAGACAGAGAGGGACTTTCCTGAATGCAGGACGTCTTCTTCTCGGCCCATTGCCCTGCCGACAGGGGGATTTCTGTGCGATGGGGGGAAACAGAAAGAGGCGGTCCGCCATTCCGCTCAAAGGATGCTTCGGATACGTGAGGGTACCCGAGGATCTCGATCAGGAAGATCCTCATCCAGTGAAACGAACTGCGGACAAAAGGGACAGGTCAGTACTCCTGGCACCCAGCCAAGAGTGGGACTCGGCCACTCTAGGTCGAAAGCGGACGTCGCGGTTTGCTCGAAGCCGCAGTTCGCCTGAAACCAGCGAGCCAGATATCCAATCGCGTCAATGGTGCCGTGGGCTGGTTTTTGCCCGCAGACGAGTCCACCGATCGTCCGCACATGGGGCAACAACGCGAATACGAAAAGAGAGGATATTCACACTTGGTACACTTCCTCATAAGACACACTCCTACCCGAGGTAGCGATGCTTGTTGAACCGGATGGTACTTCTTTTTATCAAGGGGGAAAGGTGCTCTCTCAATCGAGAGAACGGTTTGAGTATAGACATTTTTTGCGATTAGTCTATTGAATTTTTCTGAAAATACGTAATTTTTTCTATTTTTTAGGAAGAAATTACATAGTCAGACATCTCGCTGGGCAATTTTGCAACACAATCCACCCAGGATGCAGAGCGGAGCGAAGACAGGACAGGACTTTTGTGGTATCTTGCGCCCCAAATGATCACGCAAAAAGGCAGATGGATAGCCAGAGAGGTGTCACAGGAAAGCTGAGACGAGAAGGAGAGAGGTATGCTGCTCGAAGGAAAGACGGGATTGATACTTGGCGTGGCAAACAAGCACAGCATCGCCTGGGCAATTGCTGAATCGGCGAAGAGGGAAGGGGCAAGGCTTTGCTTCGCTTACCAGAACGAGCGTCTGCGGGAGAATGTCGAGAAGCTCGTCGAGGGAATGGGGGGAGCCCCCCTCTTCCCGTGTGAAGTCGGGAGTGATGAGGAGATCGAGTCACTGATGAAGGGGGTTGGAGAGGCAGTTGGATCGCTCGATTTTCTGGTTCACTCGGTGGCCTACGCGCCTCGGGAGGAGTTGTCGGGCGAGTTCCTGACGACCTCACGTAAGGGATTCGCCACGGCTCTCGATATTAGCGCCTATTCGTTGGTCGCTGTGGCCCGCGCCGCCCTTCCCTTGATGAAGGAAGGCGGCTCGATTCTGACGCTGACCTACCTCGGAGCGGATCGGGTTATTCCGCGATACAACGTCATGGGAGTGGCCAAGGCCGCGCTCGAAGCGTCGGTGCGCTATCTGGCCAATGATCTCGGTCCGCGAGGAATTCGGGTCAATGCGATCTCCGCCGGTCCCATTCGGACATTGGCGGCGCGTGGCGTCTCGGGGATCAGCCGGATGGTCGACTTTCACCGCCAAGTGGCCCCCCTTCGCAAGGCGACTGAGCAGGCCGATGTTGGCGACGCCTCCGTCTTTCTCCTCAGCTCACTCAGTCGAGGCATTACGGGCGAGACGCTCTTCGTCGATGATGGCTACCACATCCTCGGTTCTCTTGCACCGGTGGAATAGGGCAGGGAGGCGGTCTCTTCCATTCAGAAAGAGCCGAGCCGATCGAGATATCCGACGAGTGTCTGCTCCGTGAAGGGCACGGGGGGCTGGCTTCCGGGGACGAGTTCGAACCAGCACGGGATCCTGGCGGTCGGTTCCCCCGTAGCCCGCAGGAGCAGTTCACAGAGTGGTCTGGGTTCGAGCATGAGATTCTGGCTCAGCCCAATTCGGCCGCGGGCCAGCCCCTGTCCCGGAACATGCCCATCCTGCGGGCGCCTGGGCCAGCCGACCTCGATCACCAAGGTCTGGCCCAGATGGCGCACTCCGTACCGCTCCCCGATCATCACTGACTGCTCCACCTGGAATTGCCAGGGTTGGCGGCCAAGCTGCAGTTTGGCGGTCACCGGGGAGGAAGGGCGGG
>JBMUAP010000399.1:0-3637 GCA_049454155.1 Blastocatellia bacterium | reverse complement strand
CGCTCGTCCCAGAGGGCAAAGGCGAACATCCCATTGAGCCGGCTGACCAGGTCGTCTCCCAGATCCTCGTAGAGGTGGACGAGCACCTCCGTATCCGAAGCGGTGCGGAGCTGGTGGCCGCGAGCGAGCAGCTCCTCCCGCAGCGACCGGTAGTTGTAGATCTCGCCATTGAAGACGACCTGGAGGCTTCCGTCTTCGTTCCCGATCGGCTGGTGACCGGTCGAGAGATCGATAATCGAGAGGCGGCGCATGCCGAGCCCGACCCGGGGCGTCAGGTGAAACCCCTCATCGTCCGGGCCGCGATGGACGATTGCCCGCGCCATCGCCCGAACTCGCTCCCCCTCGACTGGCACCCCTTCGGGAGGCGCGACCATTCCGACGATTCCACACATTCCGGCTCTCCCTTGGCGGGTCGTCTCTACCCGTTCGTCTCCCCGTTCGCCTCAAAGTTGATCCGGGTGCGGACGGTGTAGACCGGCTTGTTCTGCGATTCGTGGTAGGTCCGCACGAGCATCTCGGCGATCAACCCCATCAGGAAGAGCTGGATCCCCAGCACCAACAGTACCATCGAGAGGATCGGCAGCGGCGTCTGAATGAAATCGGCGTGGAAGGGCCAGTCAGCAAACTTCATGAGGAAGGCCAACCCGCCAGCGAGCCCCGAGAAGAGGAAGGCGAGCAGCCCGGCCCA
Source organism: Blastocatellia bacterium (assembly GCA_049454155.1). GTDB lineage: Bacteria > Acidobacteriota > Blastocatellia > RBC074 > RBC074 > CAIOZW01. Next base: position 2,949 of record JBMUAP010000399.1, on the reverse strand, counting down.
ACCGAAGACGTAGAGCGGCTTGGTCAGGTAACTCGCCAGGAACTTGATCGTGATCAGGTCGAAAACCACCTTGATCGTCCGGGAGAGCCCGTACTTCGAGCGGCCTGCGATGCGCGGGTGGTGGGTCACCGGGATCTCTGTCACCCGCCCACCAGCCCAACTGGCATAGATGGGGATGAAGCGGTGCATCTCGCCATAGAGATGCACATCGGCGAGGACCTCGCGGCGGTAGGCCTTGAGCGAACATCCATAATCGTGCAGTGGCACTCCCCCGATCCGTGAGATCAGCCCGTTGGCGAGTCGCGAGGGGAGCGTGCGGGTCAAAAAGGCGTCCTGCCGATCTTTCCGCCACCCGGAGACGACGTCATAGCCCTCCTCGAGCCGGTTGAGGAGCCGTTCGATATCGGCGGGATCGTTCTGCAGGTCGGCATCCATCGGGATCAGGACCTCGCCCCGCGCGGCGTCGATCCCCGCCGCCATCGCTGCCGTCTGCCCGTAGTTCCTTCGAAAGCCGATGACGCGGATGCGCTCGTCTCCCTCCGCGAAACGGGTCAGCAGCTCCAAGCTCCGGTCGGTGCTGCCATCATCGACGTAGATGACCTCGAACGAACGACCGAGCTTGGTCAGCGCGCTCAGCAGGTGGGCGTGCATCCGCTCGAGGTTCTCCTCCTCGTTGAAGACCGGCAGGAAGATCGAGAGTTGAGGACGATTGGGCAATGGATCGGTCACTGCCCCTCCTTTCCAGGCTCTGGGCCAGCCGCGGCCGTCTCGCTGAGAGGGCGTCGGGCGCCACACAGCAACGAGACACCAAACGGCAATGACCGATGGCGTAACCAGCCGGCCTCTGCGGCGAAGATCCGCGCCAACCATCGATTCAACTGTGGGTGGTTGATCCGATTCTCCGACTGCTCTTGTCGTCCGAGCATCGTCAGGAGGCGGCGCCCGAGCCAGATCGGACCGAACATGGCGATATTCGCATAGCTGACCGAGACGACCTCGAGTCCGGCGGCCTTGACCGCCGCGAGCAGTGGACCTCGCCGATACCGCCGGCGGTGCCCTGACTGATCATCATTCGGCCCCCACAGCGACGGAAATGCCGGGACGAAGAGGATCGCCGCCGCCCCCGGCTTGAGCACCCGCCGGATCTCGCGCAGCCCGGCGACGTCGTCGTCGAGATGCTCAATGACATCCAACGCCGTCACCAAGTCGAAGGTCTCCGCCGAGAAGGGCAGCCCCGTCGCGCTCGCGCAGGCAACCCGGTCGTTTCCCCGCTGCCGCGAAAAGCGCAGCGCCAGCCGCGATAAATCGATCCCCTGTACAGTGCCATACCCGCGCAATGCGTCGAGGGTCGCACCCGTTCCACAGCCGATGTCGAGGAGATGCGGGCGGTCACCCCGCCCTCTCGTCAGCAACTGCTCGACCTTGGCCAGGACGATCGCCCGACGCCCGACGAACCACCAGTGATCATCCTCGACCTCGAACATGATCTGATAGTTGAGCGGACGCATCGCTTCCCACGCTTCTTGACCCGTCAGGTCATCCCCTCCCAAGGTTCACCTCCGCTCTCTCCCCGGTCGTCGATCGGTCCTCTCGCGATTCTGGCTGGTTTGCGTGCGTGGCATTGGGCAGCCACCCGAAGCCACGCCAACTGTTCTGATTGTGCCAGGCGAGGAGGGGATCGCTGATTCCGGCCTTCCTGAACCAAGCTTCCACCTCCTCCCGGCGCAGGTAGAAGGCGACCGGCGCCGTCAGATGGTCGTGGACAATGTTATGGATCTCCCGGAAGGGGAAGCCGGCGATGTAGCCAAGGTAGGTGCCGTAGAAGAGACGTCCCTGCCAGCGACTCTCGCGGAGGGGGGCGTAGACGATCCGGAGGAGCAGGGTCAAGAGCAGCGCCGGCACCAAGCTCAAGCGGTAGAGGGCCTGGGGGCTGACTTGCGAGGTCAGCCGTTTTCGCAACGGGTCGAGGCCGTGCACGATCCAGCCGTTCTTCTCCCGGCCATAGACCCAGACCGAGAGGGCTCCCCCCGGACGCACCGCCCGGGCCAACGACGCGAACCCCCGTGCCGGATCGGTCATGTGATGGAGGACCCCCACCGAGAAGGCATAATCGACGGGCCTCCGCAACGGGAGCCGGTCGATGTCCGCCTGGATGAGGTGCACGTTGGGGAGATCGGCGGTGTTTCTCGCCGCCGCCTCGATCGCTTCGCTGACATCGATCCCGATCACCTCCGCGGCCCCCCACTCAGCAATCAGCCGCGTGTGTCGCCCCTTCCCACAGCCTCCCTCCAGGACCACTTTCCCCCGAACAAAGGAGGGATCGACCGGTGCAAGCCAGTCGAGAAACTGCTGGCGGTGATGGTCGGCAACGTGATCAAAGACCTGCCACTGCTCTCCAAAGTTCCGTGCGGTCTGGGCCCGCTCATCCCCCTCCTCGAAGCGGACAAAACGGGGAATTCCTCGATGAATCGGATAGCCCTCCTCGCAGGTCCGGCAGACAAGCTGTCCCTCCTCAATCTCTTCCTGCTCCTCCGGCTTGGCGACGAGGTGGAGGTCTCCTCCACATTCGGGACAGCCCAGATACTCGATCAGTCTTCGCTTCATTCGTTTCTCAACACTCCCGGGCTGACTCGCTCGCCCTCTTCCTCCTCCGTCTCGACCGGTTGACTGCCCGGCCAGCTCTTCGCTGCTTCTGGAGTTTGAAATTGGATCCGGTCGTAAGTCAATTCCTCCACCAATATTTTTTGGGGGCGGATCCGAGGAGGTGCCTCCCGGGCCGGTTTGGCGCGGAGGCTTCGTCATCTGCTATCATTCACATTTGGAGCTGCCATAAGCATTGAGGGGCAAAAAACAAAGTAACGACTCACGGAGAGGAAGATCAGAAAGTGGACTGGGCCAACCAGTGATCAAAGATAGAACGGAAGAGATGATTGCACCACAGAGCCACAG
>JBMUAP010000398.1:0-3641 GCA_049454155.1 Blastocatellia bacterium | reverse complement strand
CCCCCCCCCCCCCCCCCCCGTCGCGATCAATTTTCGCGCCAGTTCTGGGGCTTGGCGTGCGCGGAGCACGACTTGCCAGAGGACCAGCCCCTGCATTTCACCCTCGCCAGCTCCACCGGTCATGGCATTGAGCAGGTACTGACCGTCCGTGGACCGCAAATGGAAGGCCGGCTGGAGACCGAAGGCGGGGGTTCCATCCGGGTTGCGGATCTGCCAAAAGTCCCACCCGTGGAGGACGCCCCCGGTTCCCAGATCCTTTCTCGTCAGAACGCGCAGCTGCGCATACGCAAACTCTCCGTGGGCGGTGAACATATTGGCGGTCAGGTAGATTCCGGCTGCATCGACCGCCAAGCCAAGCGCGTCCGGTCGAAACCCGCCCATGCTTGCATCTGACCGCGCGTCAAGCGCCCAGATCCACCAGTCCCCAGTCGGGTCTGGACCAGCTGAGGCCGCCAGAAAGAACCAGGAATGCTTCAAGTCAAGGCTGACTGCACAGATCCCGATCAACCAACCACCACGGTGTGCATCATATACGACACGCGGGCGATAGAGCAGCGGATGGTCCGCCAGATTCTCAAACAGATCTTCAAATGTGCGGCGAAGAAGCTGTCGACCACTCTTGTCGAAGACGGCCCAGGCCCCATTGACCGCCGCGAGCAGATGCGCCGGGCCAATTGCCAGCTGACAGTCGGGTGGAGCAAATGAGGTGTCGTCCAGGCCCGCGAAGTCGGCCCGCAACCGCAGTCCGCTCACCAGACTTCTTCGCTCAAAGTGGTGATGGTCCTGCTGTCCCGCCTCCAGGCCCCGTCTGTCCTCACTCGCGGGGTCCTGGCTGGTTGGGGAGGAGATGGCCCTCTCCTTGATGCGCATCCACTCGACGCTGCTCTCGCTCAGCCCAAGGGGAATCTGGCGAATCTGCTTGAGGCCGACCTGTCGACGCGCCATCAGACGCGACGCGTTGACGCTTCGAGCGCGAGTTGCGCCAGAAAATCGTCGGCATTTCGCTTCTGGTGTGACCAGTATTTCTTGCCGATCGAAACCATTGCCCATAGGATCCCCAGTCGGGAAGGAGTCACGGTTGGAAGATGACCCTTTACCCATTTCCGTCTGTCTCTCGGGGGGTCGTCTGCCTGAATCATAAAGATTACCCCACCTTTGTCAAGTCGCTCTCTTCAAACGCTCTTGTGTCCAATCCAGTTGACGGACTGTCGTCAACTGTTCACGTCTGGCCTCACGCGGGAGGGGCTGCTCGATGCTCAATCGAGGCGTGAAGTCCGATCCCACTTGGATCTTCCCCATTTCTCGCCCTGGAACTGCCCATTTCGTCTTGTTCGGGCAGCACATCCACTCCAGTCAATCTTTGGACAACTTCTGGCATGGCGATTGCATCGAAGGGCAGCATCGTGAAGAGCAGGCTTCGGCCGACTCACGGTTGCCCACAGGGCGATTCGATCTCCGATCAAGCGGTCAGCGAATCGAGAGAACGCAGTTGGAAACATACAAGAGGCCAGAGACGATGATGAAGAGAGCAGGAACCCATCTGACATCGAAGATTCACCACCGTCCTGGGATGCAGTTGTCGGAGTCTCTTCTCCCCATCCAGCCTCCGATCGACATTGATGGAGAGAATCGGTCGCGGCTTGAGCTTGATCCCCGCTTGAAGTCGGTAATTTATACCTGGTTGATAGATATCTGGCTGCTTTCCAGTGACGAGACTCCCTCTCATTCTGACGAAGATCTCGACCTCTCCTGCGACAGAGTCTGGAGCCACGGTCGTCCGCTCGCCCTGGTGAGTGACGGCCGGATGCAACTGCTCGGTTCGCGCCGCGCCACGCTGGAGGCTCTGCTCGATGTTGGAATCGAGATCGCCTGACCAAGTTTGCTCGTTGTCCTCCTTGTCAATGTTGACCTCTTCCAAGTGGACTGAGAGAACCTCTTTCAGTCCACTTTTTTGTTTTTTTGGCACCGAGGGGTTGAGGTGGGGAGTGTTTGGCGGAAGCTTGGGGAAAAGCAGGAAATCGGATGCTCTCTGCCCTCAATGGTCTCTCGCCGCAAGCTCTCGGAGATAGGCGACCGTCTTCCAGATCTCCTCATCGGTCATTTTGAGGACGGGGGGCATCGTCAATCTTCCGTCGACCCGTTTCCCGAACCTGACGGCGAGAAAGAGTCGGCCATCTGGAAAGGAGGAGATGGGATCCCGTGTCAGGTTGGCCGGTGAAGCGACGAGGGAGCCGCGGGAAGGTCCATCTCCTTGGCCCGTATAGCCGTGGCAGTTCGCACAATTTCTCAGAAAGAGACGCTCCCCCTCCTGTAATACCTCAGATCGATCAGATAGATTGCGAAAGGGATTGGCCGTTTCCGGTTTGACATCACTCGGAAACGGGGGAGGGGCGGACGAATGGCAAGCCACCGAAAACAGGAGGCACACTAGAATTGCCGATTGCATCGACCAACTGATCAAGGCGCAGCACTTTCCACGAATCTCCTCCCATCTGAAAGCGAAAACTGTTCGAAGGAGATCTCTCCTGAAAGTCAGGGCTCGGCCCGGGTCATGGAAGCCAGCACACCCATCTGTTGCCGCTTCTTGACGGACACCCGACTGCTCCATTCCACGTACCCGTCGGCAACCAGCCGCACTTGATATTCTCCAGCAAGCAGATGGACCGTACGTGGGGTCACGCCCGAGTATTGTCCATCGATGTAAATTCGTGCGGGGGCGTAAGCGCTGATCGTCAACAGTCCGGTCGAGTCTGTCGGTGGAGGATCGATCTGCTCGATCAAGACCCCTGGGTCCTCAAGAGAAGGCGGCAGACGACGTGGCCCACTTCGTGACTGATTGGCGACATCGACGGACTCACGTGCGGGGAGCTCCTCCAATCGACCGGGCATCGTTCGAACACTCTCTGCTTCGGTCAATTCGGTGGAGTTGGCCTGGGCGGAGTTCTCTCCGGAGCCGAGCGGGTCCTTTCTCGAATCTCCGCGCCGATTTCGTCGACTGGGCGGTTGGGTGGCTCTCTCTTCTTCGACGGTCGCGATCAGGGAGGGTGGCTCCTGATGGAGAAGGGCAATCAACCCCCCCCAGTCGATCAACCGGACCATGACCAAGGATCCAATCACAAAGACCGCTGTCAAGGACCAGCTCGAGAGGGTGACCCATACACGATTTCGATCCAGGATTCGCCGTGGGCCGGTTTGCCCAGAGTGAGGGGAGTAGGGACGGATCGGGCGGTGGCACCGCAAGCAGTAGGAGTGCCAGTCGGGGGCGTCGAGGTAGCAGTGGGGGCATTTCATCGCTGTGTGTCGATTCGGTCATTTCCATTGTGAACATGGTTCTTTGGGTCGTACACTCCCCCCTCGGCTTGCCAAGGTCTCCATCGGAAAGCTGGAATTGCTGAAGGTTTCATCGATAACCGATTGGCCGGCCCTGCAGGACCCAGCCAAAATGGTCACCTGACTCTTCAATCTGAACGATGAGCCAGCTCGATGATCTTTTCCTGACGTGCAAGGTTCAGGTAAAATTTACACGTCAGGGTGGTACGATCCTGTATTTTTGACATATTCATCATGACACAGGAGCACAAAATTCGCCAAGCCCAAAAAGTTGCCGCATGGATGAAGCAGGGGGATGAACAAGATGGGGG
>JBMUAP010000397.1:0-3645 GCA_049454155.1 Blastocatellia bacterium | reverse complement strand
CCGTCGAGCTGGCTGCCTTTCTGGCCACCCGGGGGCTCTTCGTCTCCCACGGCGACTTTTACGCGCAGACGGTCGTCGATCGACTGGGCAAGGCCGAGCAGGGGCTGGTCCGGATCGGCTGCTCTTGCTATACCAGCGAGGAGGAGATCGAGCGGCTGCTCGCCGGAATCCGTGCTTTTCCGGGCTGAACGAGCCTGTGAGGCCCATCAAGAGAAGACGATGTGGGGAGAGGGGAGCGCGCGACGGCTCCCCTCTTCTCTTGGAGGGTCACGAACGATTCTTCCGTGGAGAAGATCCGGGCGGAGATGGCTCGGGAGACGTGGCCCGCCGCAGCGCGTCAGAGAAAGGATTGTTGAACCCTTTGTTCGCCGGAGGAGCTGGGCGTCCAGACTGGCCCGATTTTGGTCTCCGGGAGGCACCCTCGCCGGCCGACCCTGTCTGGCCTTCCGCCGAGGCTTGGTTCGCCCGGCCCGTCGAGTCGATCCGCATGGTCAGTGCAATCTGCTGCCGGTCGAGATCGACCTTGAGCACTTGCACGCGGACCCGGTCCCCGGGGCTGACCACGGTGCGCGGATCCTTGACGAACCGCTCGCTCAGTTGGGAGATGTGGACGAGGCCATCCTGGTGAACCCCAATATCGACGAACGCACCGAAGTTGGTGACGTTGGTGACAATGCCGGGACAGATCATTCCCGGCACCAGATCGGCGATGGCGTGCAGGTCTTCGCGGAAAGAGAAGGCAGCGAAGGCTTCGCGGGGATCGCGGCCCGGCTTCTCCAGCTCCCGGACGATGTCATCGAAGGTGAAGTCGCCAACCTGGTCCCGGAGATGCTTCGCCTGTCGCACCAAGGCGACGCCGCTTCCAAGCAGGTCGCCGACCCCCTTGCCCATCTCCTGGGCCAACTGCTCGAGCAAGGCGTAGCGCTCGGGGTGAACCCCCGTATTGTCGAGGGGATGAGTCGCCTCGGGAATCCGCAGGAACCCTGCCGCCAACTCGAAGGTCTTCCGGCTGAACCGTGGCACGTCGAGGAGCTGCTCCCGTGATCGGAAGAGACCTTGGGCGGAACGATGCTCAACGATCTTCTTCGCGAGTGCCGGCCCAATTCCCGAAACTCGCGAGAGAATATGGTAAGAGGCCGTGTTCAAATTGACCCCGACCGAATTGACACACAGATCAACGACCAGATCGAGGCTCTTCTTGAGGGCGACCTGGTTGACATCGTGCTGGTACTGGCCGACCCCGATGCTCTTCGGATCGATCTTGACCAGTTCTGCGAGCGGATCCTGGAGGCGACGGGCAATCGAGATCGCTCCCCGGACCGTCAGATCCAGCTCGGGAAACTCCTCCCGCGCCGTCTCGCTGGCACTGTAGATGCTGGCACCGGACTCATTGACCAGGACGACGGGGACCGAAAGCCCTGCCTCCGTGAGGGTCTCGCGGACAAAGGCCTCCGTCTCCCGACCGGCCGTCCCATTGCCCACGGCAATCGCCCGGATGGAGCCATTGCGGACGATCTCCGTCAAGAGCCGCTTCGCCCGTTCCTGATCGCTCTTCGATTGGAGGTGGATGACGTGATCGGCGAGGTACCGTCCACCGTCATCAACGACGGCCAGCTTACAGCCGGTCCGGATCCCTGGGTCGACTCCGAGAACGGCTTTCGATCCAAACGGGGCGGAGAGGAGGAGCTTCCGGACATTCTCGGCAAAGACCTTGATCGCCGCCTCGTCCGCGACCTCTTTCAAGGCGCGGTGGACCTCGGTCTCGATGCTGGGTTGGACATAGACGCGAAGGGCCAGCCGGGCCGCCCGCAGAAGCACCTCGGCTCCAAGAGAGTCGGCAACCGGGCAGGCAGCATGCTCGAATTGGGCCAGCAAGATCGGCTCCATCTCAGCATCTTCCGGTGATGGCCCGATCGAGAGCGAGAGTTCCTCCTCCATCCAGCCGCGGCGCATCGCCAAATATCGGTGCGAATTCTGCGGGTCGAGCAGCGAAGCGATCGGTTCGTCATACTCGAAATAGCGCTCGAATTTGCTGTTGGGCTTGGCCTTCTCGCCCTTCTTGGTGGTCGCAGCGCCACGCTCGAAGAGGGTTCGCCGAACGGTCTCCCGCAGCTCTGGGATCTCCGTCAAACGCTCTGTCAGGATATCCTGCGCTCCCTGGAGGGCCGCCGCGACATCGGCAACCCCCTTCTCGGCGTCGCAGTAGGTCTCGGCGAGCGACTGGAGGGTAACTCCGGGCGCAGGGGTCTCCGTGCCGTGGCCAACCTGCCAGATCCACTCTGCGAGGGGCTCCAGACCCGCTTCACGCGCCAAGGTCGCCTTCGTCTTGCGCTTCTGTTTGTAGGGCAGATAGAGATCTTCGAGCTGATCGAGATGAAACGTCGAGAGGATCTTCTCCTTCAGCTCGGGGGTCATCTTCTGCTGCCGTTCGATTTCTTCGACAATGAAGGATTGCCGCTTGAGAATCTCCTTCCAGCGCTCATCGCTCTCGATGACCTGCTGAATGGCGACCTCGTCGAGATTCCCGGTCTGCTCCTTGCGATAGCGGGCGATAAACGGAATCGTCGCTCCCTCCCCGGCCAAGTTGAGCACCGCCTCGGCGGAGGAGAGAGGAATCGTTGGATGTTGAGAATGAAACCAGAGCGCAAAATTCAAACGCCAAACTCCTTACGACAAGATAGATCGACTTACCCGAAGGAGGCCGGATGACAGCCTCCCATTTTCACTCAAAGAGGCCTGGGTCTTGGATCGGAGGGACCTTGTCACCGTACCATTCCATCCATTGAACCCGCCCGGCCCGGACGGCATCGCGCACCCATCGCTCCCGACGGGTCAATGCCGAAACTCCTGTCTTGATCTCCAGAAAGACTACCTGTCGGAGACCGTTTCGCTCCTCCTCGTTGAGCCCGTCAAAGATGATCAGATCGATAGGGCTGCCCAGAAAACGGACATCCTTGGGATTGAAGGGAAAGGAAGGCAGGTGGGGCACGAGGTGTTCGGTAATCTTTCCGATGGTCACCGACTGGCTGCGCTGCACGGCATCTTGCCGGATCCGCTTCTCCTGCTCACTCTTCCATTCGGCGAGAGCCCGCCGGGCTTCGCGCCAAGCCAGCTCCCGCTGTTGACGCCGAACGGTCACCAGATCCTGCTGTCGCCACTGCTCAAAGCGCTCGTGGGCCTCGAGCAGTGCTTCGCGCTGCGCCCGGGCCACCAGCGCAGCCAGCTCGCGCTCCCGCCACTGCGCAAAGCGGGCCTCCTCGCGACGAACGACTTCGGCCTCCATCTGATGCCGCCACTGCTCCCTTCCCTGCTCTCCGCCTGTCTCCCTCTCCAAGCGCAGACGCATCAGGCGGTACCCCAGCGACAACAAACCACCAACCGCCGCGACCAGACACAAGAGCAGGACGATGATGATCGTCTCCACGCGTCCCCCCTTCCCACACCCACTCAGGCCGCCGGTGATGTCTCCCGGGGCGAAGAAGGGACCGATGGCGTGAGAACGATGACCGGAATCCGCCGATCCCCCGCCCGGTGGCGATAGGCTTCATAGCCCGCGTAGACCTCGACCGCTCGACGCCAACAGACCGCGCGTTCCTCCCCCTCCGCTTCGTGGGCCACGTACTCTTGGACGATCCCCCCCCGCAG
>JBMUAP010000396.1:0-3653 GCA_049454155.1 Blastocatellia bacterium | reverse complement strand
ATCGGCATCAAGGATATGGACGATGCCGAGGCCCAGCCCCTGCTCGACGAGTTGCCCAATCGCATCGAGAAAGAGATCCTGGCGCTTGAGCGGCGTCAACTGGCCGAGCAGGCCGACGGCAAGAGGGCGGGTGATGCCGAGGGTCTGGCGTGCTTCGTCGCGCGAGCGAGCTCCTTCGAGGACAAGCGGATCGAGCCAGTTGGGGATGATGGAGAGGCGGGGCACGAGATCCGGAAAGGATTGGGCCAAGCCTGCGGCGACACTCGCAGAGACGGCGAGGAAGTGCTCGGTTCGTCCGAGGGCCCAGCGATAGACCGGATTGGCCCGCAGTGGGTGGAAATGGTGCCGGGTGAGAAAGAGGCGAACCTGGGGGGCGAGCCGAGCCGCGAGCCCGCAGACGGGGTAGTCCCGAGCAACGTGTGCGTGAAGAAGATCGATCTGGTAGCGCCGGATCAACTTCGCCAAGGAGAAGGCTGACGGCAGGTCGAGGGCATTGCGCAGGCCGAGCCGGTGCCAAGTGACTGGCAGATCAGCCAGAGCGGCGCGGAGTGGGCTCCTCTCCCGGACCGCCAAGTGGAGCGAGTGGCCACGCTCGATCAGCGCGCGGGTCAAATCCGCGACGTGACGCTCTCCCCCTCCCATCTGCTCAGCAGAACAGACCTGCAGAATCTTCATCCGGGTGATCCTGAAAAACGACTTGCCAACGAGCTACTCTACCGCATCCTCACTGGAAAGGCGACAGACTGCCCCGGTGACATTCCAAGAAAAAGGGAGGAAGGAGGAGGATGGACGGACCAATGCATCTTGTGGGAAGCCTGATGGGGCTCGCGTTTGTCGGGGGGGCAGTCATCGGCAGTTTTCTCAATGTGGTGATCTACCGGCTTCCGTTGGGAGAGTCAGTGGTCCATCCCGGATCGCGGTGCCCAGTCTGTGGGGGGCGGATCCGGGTACGGGATAACGTGCCGATCCTTGGCTACTTATGGTTGCGGGGGCGCTGCCGGGACTGCCAAGCACGCATTCCGATCCGCTACCTTGGAGTCGAGGGGATGACAGCCCTTCTCTTCGCCGTGCTGATGTGGAAGAGAGGGCCGACGGGAGACGTGCTCTGGGAGATGGCCCTTGGTGCGGCCCTGATTGCCCTTTTCGTCATCGACGCGCGGGACCGGCTGCTGCCCAACAAGATCACCTATCCGCTGCTGCTCTTCTCGTTGCTGGCGACAAATTGGCGAAGCGGATGGGGGGATCCAATCCAATACGGGATCGACCTGACTGTCTTCTTGACGAGTTTTGACCCATCAGCGTCGCCGGACTGGACGGCGGCGTGCGTCGGTGGAGGGTTGTTGGCCCTGGCGGTGCCTTCGCTGCTCCTCCTGGATCGGCTCGACCTGCTGTTGTTCGCCAAGTATTTCGACTGGGAGGAGGAAGCCGGCGAAGAGGAGCCAAGGGGTAAGTGGGGGTGGCTGTTCGCGGTGTTGGGAGCTGGTGCACTGGCCGGTCTCGGGTGGGTGGTCGGAGTCGAAGGGTGGGGGGCAGGCGATCCGCTCGCCTGGAATGGGGCGTATCGGGGACTGGTCGCAGCAGGAGGAGGCGCGGTCATCGCGAGCGTGCCGTTGTGGTGGATCCGTGCGATCTACTTCTACCTGCGAGGGACAGAGGGCATGGGACTGGGCGATATCAAACTGATGGCCGGCCTCGGAGCCTTCCTCGGATGGCAGGGAGCCTGGGCAGTACTGCTGCTCGGCTCACTCGCCGGCACCGCCTATGGACTCCTCTTCCTGCGCCATCAGCCGGAAGGGATGCGAACGCCTCTCCCCTTCGGCTCGTTCCTCTCGGCGGGAGCGCTGCTCTTTCTGCTATTTATCTCTTGAGACGAGAAGGGGGCAGAGCTGGCCCGGCTTGCGGGCGGGAAGATCCGTCAGTATCCTAAGACTTATGAAGACGACACCAACAACATTCTGGACGCCGACCCGGATTGGATTGACCATTGGGGCCTTGATCCTGGTGGTGGGAGTTGTCTCGACAACTCTTCCCTGGAATACCGGCAATGAGCCGGCGGGTAGGAGCGAGACATCCAAGCCGAAAAGTCGCAATGCGACTCCCCGGGAACTGGAGGCAGGGACGCGCGAAGCGCCATTCGACCTGGTCAACGGAACGGCCCGTAAGCTATCTGACTATACGGGGAACATCCTGATCATCAACCTCTGGGCAACGTGGTGTGGGCCTTGTCGGCAGGAGATTCCACATCTCGTCGAGATCGCGGAAGAGTACAGATCGAGGGGGGTCAAGATCCTCGGGCTGACAACGGAAGATCCGGAGGAGGATCTGGAACGGGTTCGAGATTTCACCGAACAGTTCTCGATCAACTACGAGATCGGTTGGGCGACAAGGCCGCTCATCCAAGAGATCACCAAAGGGCGCAATGGTATCCCGCAGGCACTGATTGTCGATCAAGAAGGGATTGTCCGTAAGCATTACGTCGGGTTTCACCCCAAGTTCAGCGCCCCGCAGATGAAGTCGGCACTCGACGAGCTGCTCGCCAAAGGTCCCGGTTCTGGTGATAGCGCGCCGTAGCCGCAGGGTGGTGGAGGAGAGAGCCGGATGCGTCGCCAAATCGAGAATCTCTGGAAGGCCATCACTCGCCCAGCCACCGGGGAAATGGCGAATTGCCCGGTCGAGACAGCGGAGGAGCCTCCCCTGGGAATGGAGGAGGACCCTTTTGGCGAACCAGTTGTCTTGGAGATCCGGGACGTCTTCGACCTGCACACCATTCCCCCGGCCTTGGTCAAAGCGGTCGTCGAAGAGTATCTGCGAGAGGCCCGTCGGTTGGGCTTTCCTGGGGTGCGATTGATTCACGGAAAAGGGATCGGAGTGCAGCGGGCGATCGTCCGCTCGGTTCTTGACCGGACCGAGTTCGTCATTGCCTATCGGGATGCGCCTCCCTCGGCGGGAGGGTGCGGTGCCACTCTGGTGGAATTCCGAGGAGAGGGTGAATGAATGGCCCGACGGCCCCAGAGGGAGCAAGGACGATAAGCTCTGATCAGAGCTCGCTTGGACCATTCAGTGGGGTAGATGATCAGCGCAGGATGGAACCATCGTGTTGAATCTACCGCTTTTCAGGAATGAGTCATCTCAGGATGGGGCGTAGGGGGAGAACCGGCAAATGATGCAGAGGGCGCGAGAGCGCCTCACGGAGAAGCTCTCGCCGGACCGCCAAGCGGGGCCAGCTCGGCTTGGTCCCCCACGAGAACGGGAAATAGCTTCGGAGAGGTATACCTGCGTGAAGACCAGCACAAAGACTGATCGTCAAAGATGGATTCCAGCCAGTGTCTGCCTCTGGGGACTGCTGATGTTGGGGGGAGGACTGGCGGAGGGCTCGATGGCCGGGGGGCCGGTGATCGGAGAGCGCCCCCCGGAGTTCGAATTGACGGACCTGGAGGGCCGCTCCCATCGGCTGAGTGAGTACCAGGGAAGACCGGTGCTCTTGACCTTCCACTCGGTTCGATGTCCGATCTCGCGGGCCTACACGGAGCGATTGCGGGCTTTGGCGGGTGACTTCAGCTCGACGCAGGCCCTCGAGATGCTGGCAATCAACGCCAGTGCCGACGAATCGGACGAAGAGGTACGCAGACGAATGCGGGAGGCGGGGCTTCCCT
>JBMUAP010000395.1:0-3662 GCA_049454155.1 Blastocatellia bacterium | reverse complement strand
ATTCCCGGGGGATGATTGGACTGGATGGGAAAGCCGCGCGATTAGCACGGGGAAGGGCGAAAATAGCAACGGCGGAACCGCTCCGCTGCCTCCTCTCCAATGGAAGAGACCCGGACAGATCTTCGCCCGGCGGCTCCCGATCCATCCGGGTCGACTCGATATCGTCCCCGTCTGTCTTCTCCCCAGCGGTCCCTGCCAATGGTCTATTTAATCTCCCTCCCTCCCCGATACTCGCTCAATCTGATCAACCGCCGGCCAGAGCGCAGCAAGAGGGCATTCTCGACCGCCGCGACGCCATAGATCCGCTCGAGGTCCGGGATGGTATTGACTGCCAACTGTTGAAACTCACGGCCGGTGCGGAGGACAAAGGTCTTTCCCTCGTTGTTGAAGAAGTAGACCCGGTCGCCCACCGCGAGCGGTGACGCCCAGCTCTCCCCCGTCCCGAGGCGCTGCCGCCAGACCTCTGTTCCGGTGGAGAGGTCGAGACAATACGCAATGCCCGCCTTGCTGACAAAGTAGACCAGCCCCTGGTGGGCGAGCGGAGAGCTGAAGTAGGCGGTGGCCTCGGTCGGACGCCAGACGACGTGGGTCGCCGTGACATCGCCACTCCCCCCGAGCCGGATCGCCACGCTGAGCGCTTTCTGCTCGGCTCCGATGATGACCAGATCGCCGGCGTGGGTCGGCGAGGGCATCGGAGCCCCTTTCAGCCCGGTGACAAACCAGAGTGCCTGGCCATCGACGACATCATAGGCGGTGACGCCATCTCCCCCCCTGACGACCAGTTGCTCGCGTCCGTCGTGCCGCAGGACGAGGGGCGTCCCCCAGGACATCCCTGACGGGCGGTCCGTTCTCCAGAGGGTACGGCCGCTCTTCTTATCGATCGCCATGCCGAAGGAGGTTCCGAGATGCGAAATGGCGAGGAAGAGGGCCTCCTGGTTGGCCGCCAGTGAGCTGCCCAGTCCGTGCGGCCCTTTGACCCCGCCGTATTCGCGGGTCATCTTCCGCTCCCACTGGGGCCGTCCCCGATGATCGAAGGCGTAGAGATCCCCCGTCTCGAAGAAGACGTAGACCCGCTTCCGGTCGACCACCGGCGTCGGCGCCGCTTGACTCACCCGGAAATCGACTTTGACCTTCTCCGTGGTCGCCACCGACCGTCGCCACAGCTCGCGACCAGAGCGCAGATCATAGCCAAGCACGTAGGCCTGCTCCTTGTTCGGCCCATCGACCGCAGTGATGAAGACCCGGTCGCGCCAGACCACCGGGGAGGACTGGCCATACCCCGGCAGGGGAGTGTCCCAGGCCAGATTCTTCTTCTCCGACCATTCCACCGGCAACTTGGTCGTTCGGCTGTGGCTATCACCATGCCCGCGAAATCCCGGCCAGACCTTTGCGGCTTCGCCCTCGGGCGAAAAGGGTGGAAGGAGGAAGAAGAGCAGCAGAAGTGAGAGAATCGTGTTCATCGGTACTCCAGAAAAATGGCCCCTATCCAGTCGTCAAGCCGGTGGCGAAGGAGACGGCTCCCTCCCCACCGGCCGCCCACGTCTCCTCAGGTCAGAAGGAGAGGCGCAGCGCCAGTTGCATGGTGCGCTGCCCGTAGACCGACTGGGCCGCCCCAAAGGCGGGACTGGCGAGGTTGGTCGTGTAACCGAGAAAGTTGACGGTGTTGAAGAGGTTGAAGACCTCGGTGCGGAATTGCAGACGCAGCCGCTCCGTCAAGCCAAAGTCCTTGTGGATCCCCAGGCTGACCTCGGCATAGCCATCCGCCCGCTCGGTGTTGCGACCAAGGGTGCCAACCGGGGTGACCGCGCTGAAGCTGCCGGTAAATCCCGGAATCAACTGGTTGAGTGCCACCCCAGGAGCAATCGACCAAGCCCTGAAATCGGTCGGATTCCGGATCAAGGCTCCTGGAGCCGGACTTGGCCGGTTGACCGCCACTCCGTCTGGTGTCGCCGTTCCACTCTGAATCGTAAAGGGAAGCGAGGAACGCAGGCTGATGATCGATGTCGTCTGCCATCCTCCGAGAAGCGTGCGCAACTGCCTGTTTCCCAGCCGCTCGCCAAACGGCAGTGCCCACATCAGCGCGGTGTTGAAGTTGTGGCGAATGTCGAAATCGGAGGGCGCATAGTCGAGCCGCCGATTGCGGTCGCTGATGAAGTTCTGCCCGTCCGTCGAAATGTCGTCCATCGTCTTCGACCAGGTGTAGGAGCTGCGAATCATGAGCCCCTTGGCGAGACGACCCGACAATGCCAACTGCAGACCGTGATAGTTCGACGAGGCTCCCGTCTCGAGAAGCGTAATGACGGCATTGCCATACTGCGACGCCAGCGGGCGTGGATTGGGCTGCCCATTGATGGTCGTCGCCCATTGCGCTCCCCCATTGGGTAACCGGGTCATTCCCAAATGACGAGCCGTCGTCCCAACGTATGCGGCATTGAGCACCAGATCGCTTCCGAAGAGACGATAATCGACTGCCAAGTTGTACTGCTGGGAATAGGGCTGGACGATATCCGGCGAAGTGATCGTCCGGTTCGAGCTCGGTGCCCCTGCCCCACCGGTCAGATTGGCGAGGGACGGCCGAAAGTAGGTAAAGGTCTGCACTCGCGGTGGCGTGAAACGCAGCTGCCCAATGTAGTTCATCGGCAGGGGAGTGAAGAAGAGCCCATAGCCCCCCCGCACCACCAGATCACTCTGCTTTCCGGGGGTCCAGGCAAAGCCCAGGCGAGGTGCAAAATTATTTCGGTCTGTCGGATAATTGACCGCGACCCGATCATATTGATCGACAGGGGCGCCGTAGATCTCATAACGCACACCGACATTGACCTGCAGATTGGTCCGCACCCGCCAGTCATCCTGCAAGTAGAGGCCAAACTCTCTGGCTCGCAGGTCGAGGCGTGGATCCCCGAAGGCACGCGTGTAGACCGCTGGCGCTCCCCTCAAGAAATCGGCGCGTGAAGCAAAGACCATCACGCCGTCAAAGTTGGTCCTGGCAGTCGTGTTGGCCTCGATGAAGCGCATCACGCCACCAAACTTCAGTCCATGAGATCCCAAGCTCCACGACGTGTCATTGGAGGCTTGGTAGTTGTTCATTCGCGTATAATCCCGGAAGAAGCTGCCGATCCGCTCCGCCCCCGCCACCGTGATGAACCCGGCCATCCCATTGAGAGCGGGATCTCCCAGCCGGGGAAAATCCGGAATCGAATTGGAGAGGCGGTTGGTGTAATAGACCCGGAGTTCATTGGTCACTCGCGAGGAGAGAGTGGAGTTCCAGGCTGCTGAATAACTCCCATTCCCCGAGGAGAACCCAGCCCCCTGCGCAAAGAAGGGGAAGATCCCGACCGGTTGGGATGCCGTCTTTGTCACCCGAAAATTGACGAGGTTCGCCTGGTTGACGAGATAGTCGAGCCGGCCAAAATAGAAGAGACCTCCTTGACGGGCCCGTCGGACCGTCGGGTCGAAGTTGGGCTGGGTCGGACTCGTCGTTGGTCGATTCGGAAGCGGATAGTGCGCCAGAAGAGCCTGCATTGCCGGGACCGCCGTCGCGCGTTCCGCTTCCGTGAAGGTAAAGACCGAGTTGCGCAGATTGACCGAGCGATCCCCGACGCCCTCCCCGTTGATGTTGAAGAAGAGCCGGTCCTTGAGAATCGCCCCGTTCAAGACGACCC
>JBMUAP010000394.1:0-3676 GCA_049454155.1 Blastocatellia bacterium | reverse complement strand
TCCACTCCCCCATCGCCCCCAAGAGGAGCAGCCACCCGAGAAAGATCAAGAGCAAGGCCGCGGTGACTCGTCCGCCGAAGAGCGCCAGCTCCCACCAAGGATCGGCCATCTCCGGACGCGTGAAGAGCAGCCACCAAGCGGCCCCTCCAAAGCCCCCTGTCGTCAAGAGGTAGATCAGGACGGAGCCCGGAGCGAAGGCCTCCAACAAGACCCGGCCGAGCACTGCCACGCTCCCCGCCACGCCCCTCCGGACAACCGCCAACCACCAGTGGAGCGACCAGAGAGGAAAAAAGAAGAAGAGCAAGAACGTCTGGGACCAATCCCAGCCACCCAGAACCCAGCGTCGGACGGCTCCTTCGCTTCCCGCCACCCGCTCCACGGCCCACTCTCCGAGCCACTCGATCGCGAGGACCATCCCGACCGCCCCTCCCACCAGAGGAAGTGTCACCAACGCGATCTTCCCAGACTCCACGAGCGCCCGCTTCAGCTTGTAGGCGACTCCCACGCCGAGCCGTGTCGCGCTCAACCCGAGTGCCTGCAGCAGGAAGAAGAGCCCCACCGCCAGCAATGGAGAGACGACCAGTCCAAGGATCACCTGTCCGATCGTCGCCTCGCGTGTCGTCACAAAGAGCGCGAGCGTCCCCAACCAGCCGCTGTACAGAAACAAGAGCCATATGACTGTCGGCCAGTTCCCAACCAGCTTTCGGATCGCCGATCCAAAGGCCCCGAGAACTTCGCTCCCAGCCCGTTTGATTCCTCTCGCCTTGCTCATCCTCTCTCCCCTCGTCGATTGCTCCCGCGAGCCGCCGCACGCACCAGCCCGCTTGGTCTCCAGACGGCCGAGTGAGCGGCTCCCCACGCCTGGCCGCTACTCCTGTTCCCGATCGACAATCCGGAATGTGCCACTCGCTGAATTGGTCTCGACCTCGGGTTTGTACATCCGCTCACCCCGCGCAGGCGCCACCTTCCACTCCCCCGGGATCTGCACCCGCATCGCGTACTGAAAGACCGCTTTGCCTGAAAAATAGTCCACGAAGAAGACGGTCCGCTGGTCGCGGAACTCCCGATGACGAAACCCCTCCTGCCACGGGCCTGGTGCCAGCGCCCAGTCGATGCCGGCGGCGGAAGTGATCTGCTCACAGCCCGCGGGAATCGGGTCTTCCACCAGCAAGTAGCGGGCGCGATCTCCTGTCAGCGTCAGTCGGCTGACGATCAAGTCCCCGGTGCGCAGCACTCCGTTGAGGGGCTCAAGGTTCCAACGGGGGGATCCGTCTCGCCCACTCTCGACCCGCAGGCGGAAATAGTCTCGGGTGAGGCGCAAGGAGTCTCGACTCTCCGCTGGAATGGGGTCCCCAGCCGTATAAGACTCGAGGGCCGCTGTCAGGTAGAGCGTCCCCGGCCCTCGCTTGCGAACCTGGAGCCGGTTTGTCGGCGAGAGCGCACTCCCCAGGCGCTCCACCACCAGCGGCTGCCCCGCTGCCGCCTCCGCGGCCGTCACCCGTCGCGTCAACACCGGCTCGCCGTTGAGCAGCAGATCGAACGTGTAATCGGCCGCCAGCTCTTGGCTCCCTCGCAGATACTCGGTCAACCCGAGGATCACCATCGCGGTGTCACGGGTCGAATTCCAGTAAGTGCCATTGCGTCGACTGGCGACCAGCCAACGTGCCGCGCGCGGCAGAAGTGGGCTGCGCGGGGCAACCTGGGCCAACGCGCGGACCGAGAGGGCTGTCGCCTCCAGATCCGCCCTCTCTGACAGATAGAGGAATCGCGAATCCCCCTTCGTTTCCCAATGCGCTTCGGAGTCGGTCGCCTTGACCGTCCGCTCGATCTCGACGCCCACCAGGCCGGCCCGCTGCCGCTCTCCCACCGCCAAGAGCCCCAGTGCCAGCAGTGCTCTGCCGTAGGGCTGCAGCGATGTCTGGCGCCGCTCCAGCATCGTCACATAGCGCACCGCATCTGGCCCTGCCGTCTTGGCGTAGGCATAGGTGAGATAGGCGAGGACGTCCGGCTCGATCGCCTGTTTGTCGTCCGTCTTTCCCGTCTCCAGGAAGCGGCGGATCTGTTGCTGACCAAGGCGGATCCGCTCGTCATCGACCGTGAAGCCGGCCTCTCTGGCAAGCTGCAATCCATCCATCACGTAGGCCGTCAGGAAGGGATCAGCGTCTGACCCCTTCCACCATCCCCAACTGCCGTCCTGCCGTTGGTGATCGTAAAGACGGACGAGTCCCCGTGCCACCTTGCGTGGCAGATCGTTGTCTGGCCGAATCGAGGCGCTGCGGATCTCGCGCAGGGCCTGGGTCACGGCGATGTTACCGAGAAAACTGGACATGGTCTGTTCGGTACACCCGTACGGATAGCTCGTCAGGTAATCAAGAGAGCCAAACAGCGTTCCCACCACCGAGGGGGAGACTTCGAGGCGCAGTCGACGACCTTCGGCACCCGCCTCCGCCGGAATGTCGAGATGGAAACTTTCGTCGACCTGCTCGCCCGTCAACGCCTTCGCCACTGCCTCTGTTCGCTTCAGTCCCAGAGGAACGACCGGGACCGGAAGTTCAATTCCATCCGATTCGGTGTCGGTCTTCGCTGTCGCCAGGAAGGTTGCCTGCCCAATCTCGCGCGCCGCCACGCGCCACTCGATCCGTTGCTCTCCGCGACTGGCGACCTTGATCACCTGCGGCGCCCCTTCGAGCAGCTCTGCCCCGCTCACTTGCAACTCGACCCGCACCGTCTTCTCGGTCGGCAGATAGTTGCTGACGATCCCAGAGACCGTCACCACATCTCCCCGCGTAAAGAAGCGGGGCGTCTCCAAGCGCAAGATGAGATCCTTGCGCGAGAGGATCCGGTCCACCTTCGCTCCAACTCGAAGATCGCTTGTCACGGCCCGCGCCGTCGCTCGCCAAGTCGTCAGGTTGTCGGGCAGCGTCAACCGGGCTGTCGCTCGCCCATCCGGCCCCGTCACGACCTCTGCTTGCCAGAAGGCCGTATCCCGAAAGTCCTTGCGGATCATTGGCTCAGCATACTGGCTGTCCCGCTTGAAGTTGGCCATCTGCCGGGCCCGATCGTTCCGCGCGAGCTGCATCGTTTTCCGCCCTGAGTAGCCGATAAAGCGGTAGGCGCTGGTGAAATTAGTCGAGACCCGGCTGTAGCGCATCCCGTAAAAGGCCCGGCGGATATCGCCAGTCTGGTCTGGCTGCAGGCGATAGATCGCTTCGTCGACCAGGCCGAGACTGACCTCCGCCCCAGGGACAGGTCGCCCCGCCAAGTCTCGCGTCAGGATGGTATAGGAGGCTGGCTCGCGCGGCTTGTACTGCCGTTGATCCGGAATCAACTCGACCTGCAAGAATTTGTCGCGCGCGGGGACGGACAAGCTCTTGCTCGTCTCATACATCTCCCCGTTCCGGACATAAGTCACGCTCAGAAAGACGTTCGGGGCGTGCTCCGCCCGGATCGGAACTTCGAGCAGGAGGACTCGGCCCTCCGAAAACCGTCGGTTGACCGACATGACTTGATAGCGTTCCGTCGTCACCAGGAGGTGAACCCGGTCGTGCGGCAGGATGGCCATGACCCGGGCAGTCTCCCCAGGCTGGTAGCGTGGTTTGTCCGGCACCAGGCGGAGCTCTCCTTCCCCTCGCGTCGCCAGCGACTCCCACTCCCCTCGTCGATCGGTCGAGTAGAG
>JBMUAP010000393.1:0-3694 GCA_049454155.1 Blastocatellia bacterium | reverse complement strand
GCGGTGCCGGGGAGTTCTCTTGCCAAGCATCGTCCCCTGTGGTAGCTTGACCGCTTGATGAAACCCGCGATTTATCGAATTGAATTCAATGTCGAACCCAACTTTAGAACCTGACACCGTCCGCCACGCCGTGATCTGATATCTGGCATTTGGCAATTGTTGGCAATTGGAGGATTGGAATGAAAATTACGGAGCGCAAAAGTGGTGATGTGACCATTCTGGATGTGGAGGGCAAGATCCTGCTTGGTGAGGGGGATGTGCAGCTCCGACATAAGGTCGTCGAATTGATCGAACGCGGCGAGAACAAGCTGGTACTCAACCTCGCCAATGTCCCGTACATGGACAGCGGTGGACTGGGAGAGATCGTCCGCACCTACTCGACGACGACCAACAAAGGCGGAAAGCTCAAGCTGTTGAACGCCACCAAGCGGATCAACGATCTGTTGACGATCACCAAGCTGATCACCGTCTTCGAGATTTTCGATGACGAGGCGGCGGCCGTCGCCAGCTTCTCGTAATCGTGCCCGCTTGATGGTCCACCCTCTTTGGTCCCGGTCGATCTCGCCGGGACCTTTCCATTGGTAAGGGGGCATCCTCGACCCGGGAGGGTCAGGGCGAGTTGGCCGGC
The DNA here is from genome assembly GCA_049454155.1 of Blastocatellia bacterium. Lineage (GTDB taxonomy): Bacteria > Acidobacteriota > Blastocatellia > RBC074 > RBC074 > CAIOZW01. Next base: position 3,066 of record JBMUAP010000393.1, on the reverse strand, counting down.
CGACCGAGACGTCCCGCCGCTTGCAAGAGTCGGCGAAGGGGATCGAGAGGAAGGGCCGCGACGTGATGACCCTGGTGTCCTGACATCGAGGTCGCCCGCAGGAGAGAGTTAAGGACCGCTTCTTCCGTCGCCTCGATGACTGCCTGGAAGAGGGGCGAGAGCCCGTCGTGAGAAAGGAGACGCGGAGAGCGCAGGCGGGGACCGCCAGGACGAAGGCGGTTCTCCGGGGCGGTGCTGAAGGCGATGACGTAGTCCCCGCTCCCGTGGGTGGCCGAAGCACCAGTCCGACCCAATCCGAGCATGGCCCGTCGGGCGAGCCGCATCAGTTGATGGTGATCCAGCGGTGCGTCGGTCGCGATAACGATCATGACCGACCCATCGGCGGAGTGGAGGATGGGAGCAGCCACTGGGGAGGCCTGGCTCCTCTCGGGCGTGGTCGAGGCCGGCCGTACCGACTCCCGCAGGTAGTACTGACCGAGCGCTTCCCCAACGCGGACCCCATCAATCGTCAATACCCCACCGAAGTTCGATTGGACGAGTAACCCGACCGTGTAGCCGCCGAGCGAAGCAGGCAGGACGCGCGAGGCCGAGCCGATCCCTCCCTTGAATCCAAACGCGACCGTTCCGGTCCCTGCCCCGACACATCCCTCCTCAACTGCCTCGCCATTGGCACCGCGCAGGGCCGCGAAGACCTCGGCTTGCCCGAGAGGGCGCTGGCGAATGTCGTTGAGGTAGCCGTCGTTGGTCTCTCCGACGACGGGATTGATCGATCGAACCTCTTCATTGCCGGGCAGGGCCAGCATCCACTCGAGCAGGGCATCGGCGACCCGCGGCACGTTGAGCGTGCTGGTCAGCAGAATCGGGGTCTCGATCTCTCCCAATTCGTTGACCTGGGTCGATCCCATCAGTTTGCCAAATCCATTGCCGACGTGAATCGCGGCGGGGACCTTCTCCTGAAAGAGATTGCCCCCGTGTGGGAGGATCGCCGTCACCCCGGTGCGGAGATTGTCTCCTCGTATGAGGGTCGTCTGGCCGACCCGGACACCCGCCACGTCGGTCAGGCTGTTGCGTGGTCCGGTTGGAAGAACTCCGATCGAGAGCCCCAGCTCGCGCGCGCGAGGCCGTTCCCCTTCCTGGATGGCATTGGACAAGGCGGCTTCTCCTTGAGGGATGGCGGAGAGTGCCAGCAGCAAGAGCACCGCTGCCGACAGCCCGTGCCTCTTCTGGGTTGTCAGGCGGCGGTTCATCCAGTGTTCCTCATCCCGGCGGCAATTCCGTTGATCGTCAGCAGAATCGCATAGAGCAGCTTCTCCGTCTCCGCCCCCGGGGTTGGCGCAGGCTCGCCGGCGCGTTTCCGGCGCAGCAGCTCCACCTGCAGATAGCTCATCGGATCGACATACGGGTTGCGCACGGTGATCGATCGTTGCAGGACAGGCGTCTTGTCGAGCAGCTGCTTCTCGCCAGTGATCTGCAGGACGAGCCGACAGGTTCGCTGGTACTCCTCATCGAGCAGATCGAAGATGCGTCGACCGAGCCGTCGATCCGGTACGCTCTCGGCATAATGCCGGGCGATCTGAAAGTCGGCCTTGGCCAGCGTCATCTCGATGTTGGAGATGACGCTATGGAAGAAGGTCCACTCCTGATACATCTCCCGCAACAGCTCGAGGTGTCGACGAGGGCTCTCCTGGACAAACTCTTGGAGCGTTGAACCGACGGCGAGCCAGCCGGGCAGGAGGTGCCGGCTCTGCGTCCAGCCGAAGACCCAGGGGATGGCACGCAGGTCGTCGAGGCTCTTCGAGCCCGCCTTGCGTTTGGCGGGGCGGGACCCGATGCGCAGTCGCTGCAGTTCCTCGACCGGCGTTGCCTGGACGAAGTAGTCGTAGAAGCCCTCTGTGCCGGAGACATACCCCCGGTAGAGGCTGTAGGCGCGGGCGGAGATCGTCTCCATCGCTTCGCGCCAACGGGCCATCGACGAGGGTGGCGTCGGGCGTGGCATGCTCGCGGCAATGACCGCAGCGGTCGTCAACTCCAGGCTGCGCTGCGCGATCTCTGGCAGGCTGTACTTCGAGGAGATGACCTCGCCCTGTTCAGTGATCTTGATGCGCGAGGCGACCGTTCCAGGGGGTTGCGCAAGGATCGCTTCGTGGCTCGGCCCCCCGCCGCGCCCAACCGTCCCGCCCCGGCCGTGAAAGAGCCGCAGATCGACTCCGTGTCGGTGGGCCACTTCCCAGAGCTGCTCCTGTGCCTTGTAGAGCTCCCAGCTCGAGGTCAAAATCCCCCCGTCCTTGCTGCTGTCGGAGTAGCCGATCATGACCTCCTGCAGATTGTCTTGGCCACTCAGCAATTGGCGATAGAGAGGAATGGAGAAGAGTCTGTCCATGACGGCAGGAGCGGCACGCAAGTCCTCGATCGTCTCGAAGAGGGGGCAGATTCCGAGCCGTGAGTGGCGCGGTGAGAGGCGGTCGGATGCCGGTCCGTCGAACTCGATCAGTCCGGCCTGCTTGGCCAGCACCAGAACGGCGAGCAGGTCACTCGCTTCGTGTGTCATGCTGACAATGTAGGTCCGGATCGCCAACGGCGTGATCTCGTCGAGGATCCGGCGGGTAACCCGCAGCACATTGAGCGTCTCGGTCGTTTCGGGGCTGAGCTGTGCCTCTGGTGCGACCAGCGGCCGCGGGGTCTCCAGCTCACTGGTCAGCCACGCGACGCGCTCCGTCTCGCTCATCGCACTGTAGCCCGGCTCCACACCCAATTGCCGGGTGATCTCGTCGAGGGCCGCGCCGTGGCGCTGGCTGTGTTGTCGCAGGTCGAGGGTCGCCAGATGGAGATCGAAGGTGCGCACCTGCCGCATCAGGCGCGTCACCAGTTGCGCCGCCGCTTCGGCCTTGGCGTGGAGCAGGCTCTCGCGGATCAGGCGGAGGTCGCTCCAGAGCTCCTCTCCGGTCCGATAGCTGGGCTGCGGCAGGGCGCGCTGTCCCGTCTGGCGCAGAGCGGCCATGATCGGTAGGGCTGGCCGAATCGAGAGGAGCGTGTCGGGACGCTCGATCAGCAGGGCCGCGGCGAGTT
>JBMUAP010000392.1:0-3723 GCA_049454155.1 Blastocatellia bacterium | reverse complement strand
CGACTGAGATCGACCAGATCGAGCGGGAGATCATTCAGCGCGAGATCGAGCGGCAGGCGCTGCTGCGGGAGGAGGATCCGCTCTCGCGGGAACGGTTGGCGAAGGTTGAGCGCGAGATTGCCGATCTTCGGGAGTCATCGGGCCAGCGCAAGGCCAAGTGGCAGGCGGAGAAGGCGGTCATCGAGCGCATCCGGGCCGCCAAAGAGCGGATCGAGCAGCTCAAGCTCGAGGCAGAGCAGTTTGAACGGGCCGGAGATTACGGGCGGGTCGCTGAGATCCGTTATGGCCGGCTGACCCAGCTCCAGGCGGAACTCGAAGCGGACGGCCGGCAGCTTGCCGAGTTGCAGCGCTCTGGCCGCACTCTCAAGGAGGAGGTCACCGAGGAGGATGTCGCCGAGGTGGTCGCCCGCTGGACGGGAATTCCCGTCTCGAAGATGCTCGAGGGCGAGATGCAGAAGCTGGTCCAGATGGAGCAGAGCCTCGCACGCCGCGTCGTCGGCCAGGACGAGGCCCTCGTGGTGGTGGCGAACGCCGTCCGCCGAGCCAGGGCGGGCTTGCAGGATCCCAAACGCCCGATCGGATCCTTCATCTTTCTCGGCCCGACCGGGGTGGGGAAGACCGAGACGGCCCGCGCGCGCGCCGAGTTCCTCTTTGATGATGAGCACGCCATGGTCCGGCTGGACATGTCGGAGTATATGGAGAAGCACTCGGTGGCACGTCTGCTGGGGGCCCCTCCCGGCTATGTCGGGTATGAGGAGGGGGGCTATCTGACCGAGGCGGTCCGGCGTCGCCCCTATTCGGTGATCCTCTTCGACGAGATCGAGAAGGCCCACCCGGACGTCTTCAACGTCCTGCTCCAGATTCTCGACGATGGCCGCTTGACGGATGGGAAAGGACGCACCGTCGATTTTCGCAACACGGTCGTCATCATGACCTCGAATCTAGGGGCGAGGGAGATTCAAGAGTATGAGGAGGGGGATGAGGCGGCGATGCGGGCGACCGTCATGGAGCGATTGCGCGCTGCCTTTAAGCCGGAGTTTCTCAACCGGATCGATGACATCATCCTCTTCCGGAGGCTCGGGATCGAACAGCTGCGATCGATCATCCGCATTCAGTTGGAGGCGCTGCGGGCACTGCTCGCCGACCGCAAGGTGACCTTGTCGATCGACTCCTCGGCGGAAGACCTGATTGCCCGGGAAGGGTACGATCCTGTCTATGGCGCCCGCCCGCTTCGGCGGGCGATCCAGTCGCTGATTCAGAACCCGCTGGCGCTGCAACTGCTCAACGGAGAGATCGTCGCCGGCGAGACGGTGAAGGTGCTCGGCGATCTGGAGGCCGGCCGGATGCGCTTCGTCAAGGAGGGGCGTGGAGACGTGGCGACGGCCGGGGAGGGGAATCGCTAGTTTGCAATCGGCGCGGGCCGGTGCTATGTTTTTCTCTATTTGTCTGCTTGCTCAGGAGAAGCTGATCGTCGCTCAGTCCTTCGATCAGCTCTCGAGCCAGCAGGAGCGAGAGATCGATCAGTTAGAGAATCGAAACAGAAGAGAGAAGGCGCGAGGGAGAGGAATGAGTACGGAGAGTCGCGAGTCACAATCTGCCGGGACTGCCCCGGGTGAGGAGCCGACCCCGATCCGGGTCACGGATCGTCGCCGCGTCACCGAGGAGACTCCTCTGGGAGAGGGACCGGACGGGGGAGGGAACGAGGCAGATGCTGGGCACTCCACCGACGCGGTGCCCACGGAAGAAGAGGCAATGGTCGAGGATCCCTTTGGAGACAACCCAGGGGAGCCAAGAGAGATCGGTGACCCGGTCGAGCTGCGCCACCAACTGAGAGAGGCCGAGGCTCGTCTGGCTGAAGCAGAGCGACAGGTTCAGGAGATGTCGGTGCGGTTCCGTTCCGCACAGGCGCAGTTGCGCGTCGAGGCCGACGAGCAGCGCGCCCGTCTGCAGCGAACCTTCGATCAGAAGCTCGACGGGGCCCGCGCCGAACTGGTCGCCAGCCTTCTCGAGACGCTCGACAATCTCAAGCGCGCGATCCAAGCGGCGGAGACAACCGAGAGCGCCACAGCGGCCGACCCGGTCGATCCCCGCTTCGCCCCGTTTCTCGGAGGGGTTCGCGCCACCGCGCAGCTCTTCGAAGCGAAGATGCAGTCGCTCGGTCTGAGCCCTGTTCCGGCGGTTGGTCAGGCTTTCGATCCAGAGCTGCACGAGGCGGTCGAGATCGTTCCGGTGCCCCCCGAATTGGACAATCAGGTGACCTTTGAATACCAGACAGGCTATCGTCTTGGTGATCGGCTCCTCAGACCGGCACGGGTGAGGGTCGGACGGGCTTGATTCCCCGGGTGAGAGGATCGGTGCAAGAAGATCGCGGTGAAATCCTTGATCATGCGCATCGTGGGTAGTGATCGGATAAGTTCAGGAAAATAGAGACAGGCTGTTGTACGAATCGATTGGCAAAGGAGGCCACACTTGGCAAAGGAACTGAAATTCAGGGAAGAGGCGCGGCGGGCGATGCTCGAGGGAGTCAACGTCCTCGCCAATACGGTGCGGGTAACGTTGGGACCGCGCGGTCGTAACGTCGTCATCGATAAGAAATATGGGTCGCCGCTCGTGACCAAGGACGGGGTGACGGTCGCCAAAGAGATCGACCTCAAGGATAAGTACCAGAACATGGGGGCCCAGATGGTCCGTGAGGTCGCTTCGCGGACCAATGACCAAGCGGGTGATGGCACGACGACCGCGACGGTCCTCGCGCAGGCCATCTTCCGGGAGGGGCTCAAGAACGTTACGGCGGGCGCCAATCCGATGCACATCAAACGGGGGATCGACCGTGGAGTGGTTGCAGCGGTGGCGGAGATTGCCTCGCTCTCGAAGAAGATTCGCGAGAAGGCCGATCTCGCCAATGTCGGGACGGTCGCGGCCAACGGCGACCGGCTGGTGGGAGACCTCATCGCCGAGGCGATGGAGCAGGTCGGCAAGGATGGAGTCGTGACGGTCGAAGAGGCTAAATCGATCGATACCAGCCTTGAGATCGTCGAGGGGATGCAGTTCGACCGCGGGTATATCTCGCCCTACTTTGTCACGGACCAGAACAAGATGGAGGCGGTTCTCGAGGAACCAGTCATCCTGCTCAGTGAGAAGAAGATCTCCTCGATGCACGAACTCTTCCCGATTCTGCAGCAGGTCGCCCAGCAGGGGCGGACCTTGCTGATCATCGCCGAGGATGTCGAGGCGGAAGCGCTCTCGACCCTGGTGGTCAACAAGTTGCGGGGCGCGCTCAAGGTGGCCACCGTCAAGGCGCCAGCCTTCGGCGATCGCCGGAAGGCGATGCTCGAGGACATTGCCATCCTCACCGGAGGGCGTCTGATCTCCGAGGATCTCGGCCTCAAGCTCGAGAATGTCAAGCTTGAGGAACTCGGTCAAGCCAAGAAGGTGATCATCGACAAGGACAACACGACGATCGTCGAGGGGGCGGGACGCAAGGCGGACCTCCAGGGACGCATCGCGACGATCCGCAAGCAGATCGAGGTGACGACCTCCGACTATGACCGTGAGAAGCTGCAGGAGCGGCTCGCCAAGCTCGCCGGCGGCGTCGCCGTCATCCGGATCGGAGCCGCGACCGAGGCCGAGATGAAAGAGAAGAAGATGCGTGTCGAGGATGCCCTGCACGCGACCAAAGCCGCGGCCCAGGAGGGCATTGTCCCGGGCGGCGGGGGGGGGGGG
>JBMUAP010000391.1:0-3725 GCA_049454155.1 Blastocatellia bacterium | reverse complement strand
TTGGGGCTTCCGGTTTTCTGGTGGGGAAGTGCAGACGATCATTGGCATAGGAGTGATGGATTACATATGACTGTCAGGAAATCGCACGAAGAGTCCAATTTGGAGACGGGGAGATAAGTTTTGCCAACTGCGACAATCAAGATATTCCTGGTCCAGGGAAATCCTAAAAGTTTGAGAACTGCCGAACTGTCCAATTGGACCGGAAAAGCGGTCGCTGGTCCAAGGAGTGAATTTGAGAGCGTGATGGCGAGAGAGGAATCTGGGAATCCGGGCATCTACCTGCTGACCGGCACCGATCCTGAAACAGGCAGAGCAGCGATCTATATTGGGGAGGCAGAGAACATCCGATCGCGGATCAAGAGCCACCTGGAAAGGGATTTCTGGAGTCAGGTCGCCTTCTTCATCAGCAAGGACGAGAACCTGACCAAGGCTCACGTCAGATATTTGGAGGGGAGGCTGATCGAGATCGCAAAGCTGGCTGACAGAGCAACGCTCGTCAACAGCCAGGGGAGTGGTGCACGGCTGCCAGAATCGGATCGTGAGGACATGGAGGTTTTTTTGGAGAAGATTCAGCAACTTCTTCCCGTGCTGGGAGTCGATCTACTGATGCCGCCACAGGCAAACGCCTCCAATGTCGATGATCAGTCCGTTCTGATCTGTGAGATAAAGGGGGTAACGGCACGAGGATACCGGACACCAGAAGGTTTCCTCATTCTGAAAGGGTCAGAAGCGGTCTTGCAGGACCGACCCTCATCGGAAAAGTGGCCCTGGGCAAAAGAGATGAGAAAGCAGTTGGTTGCCAAAGGGATTCTCGTTGAAGCAGACCAGAAACTCATCTTCACAGCGGACGAGATCTGTACCAGCCCCAGTACTGCGGCGGCCATCATTCACGGTGGCCCTGCCAACGGACTAGTCGCCTGGAAGAGCAGTGACGGAAGGACTCTCAAAGAGATCGAGTCGAAGTAGAAATACGGTTGCTCCTGCTGGTAAGCAAGGTCAGGTCGAACGCTGCCTCGACTTTCAGACAACTTGGAAGGGAACAGGTCGTGAGGAATACTTTTGCTATCTTCCTCTCGCATAACAGCCAGGACAAACCGGTCATTTGGGACGGAAGAAGTTGAACCCATTTGGAATTTATGATATGCACGGGAATGTCTGGGAGTGGGTGGAGGATCACTGGCAGGGGAACCATGAAGGTGCGTCAACAGATGGCTCGGCGTGGCTCACCGGAGATGACCGCGCCCGTCCGGTCTTGCGTGGGGGGGCGTGGAAAGACTTTCTCAACTACCTGCGTTTCGCCTTCCGCAACGTCAACCTCACAGTTGGAAGGGGAGTCATTCTGGTGGTCGGTGAGATTTCAATGGCGGCGAAGGTGTCAGACTGGTCAGGCGATCCGGTCAGGATGAGGGGAGAAGATGATCGTGAATAATGTCAGGTGGACCCGCGCGCATTCGGCAAGATGGCTGGTCGTCTTGATGATGTTGTCGCTGGGAGGCGTGGCGCGTGGCCAGGAGGTGACGTGGGAGCGGTTGATCAACTCCGATCGGGAGCCGCAGAACTGGCTGAGTTATGGGGGGAACTACAGCGCCCATCGGTACAGCTCGCTGGACCAGATCAACCGCGGGAACGTTGCGGGGTTGGTTCCGGCCTGGATCTTTCCGACGGGGGAGTTACGCGGAGGGTTGAATGCGACTCCGCTGATCGCTGACGGCGTGATGTACCTGATGGGACCGATGAACCGGGTCTTCGCGCTCAACGCGGCGACGGGTGAGATCCTCTGGCGGTACTTCTACAAGCTGCCGAACCTCTCCTTCCCCTACCAGGTAGGGTCGCGGGGGCTGGCGATTGGGCACGGGCGGGTCTATTTTGGAACGATCGACAACCACGTCGTCGCGCTGGACGCCAAGACGGGGCGCGAGATCTGGCAGGTCGAGGTTGAAGATGTGCGCCAGTGTGGGTGCAACATCACTTCGCCGCCGTTGGTTGTCCGCGAGAAGGTGATCGTTGGGGTGACGGGTGGTGAGCACGCCCATCGGGGCTACCTCAACGCCTTCGATGGGGGAACCGGGAAGCATCTTTGGCGCTTCTACACGATCCCCGCGCCCGGTGAGCCGGGTGCTGAGACGTGGGATCCACGGATGCTCAAGTATGGCGGGGCGCCGACGTGGCTGGTCGGTTCCTACGATCCAGAGCTGGACCTGCTCTACTGGGGGGTCGGGAATCCCTCGTCCGACTTCTATGACGAGTACCGCAAGGGGGATAACCTCTACTCCAATTCGATCGTCGCGCTCGACCCGGAGACGGGCAAGTTGAAGTGGCACTACCAGGAGGTGCCGCACGACATGTACGACTTCGACTCGGCCTATGAGTGTGTCCTGATCGACTACCAGAAAGGCGGAAAGAAGCAGCGGCTGCTGGTGCACGCCAACAAGGGCGGCTACACCTGGGTGCTCGACCGGGCGACAGGGAAGTACCTCAATGCCTATCCGCACGTCGACCTGCTGACGTGGTTGAAGGGGGTCGATGCGAACGGTCGTCCGGTGGGGATGCAACCGGTGCCACCCGACAAGGAGACCTATGTCTGTCCAAGTGCTGCCGGCGGGCGCAACTGGGACCATTCGACGTACAGTCCGCGGACGGGGCTCTGGTACAACATCGGTTGGGAGATCTGCAATCTGATCAAGCCGCAGAAGATGGAGCCGCAGGAGGGGCAGCCGCTCTTCGGGGGCTCGATGACCTTCGTTCCGCCACAGGGCAAGCCGGCCTATGGCCACATTGACGGGTACGATCCCCTGACGGGCGAACGGAAGTGGCGGCACCAGACACGGTATCTCAATGTCGCCTCGCTGCTCTCGACCGGGGGAGATCTGATCTTCTCGGGGGACGTCATGGGAGAGGCCTTTGCGCTCGATGCGACGACGGGGAAGAAGCTGTGGGGCTTCAACACCGGGGCGAGCGTGACGGGGTCGCCGGTGACCTATGCGGTCGATGGCCGGCAGTACCTTGCGGTACCGACCGGGATGGGATCCCTGGTGGGCGGGCTGACTCCGGTCATCTGGCCGGAGGCGGAGAAGGGCTTTCCAGAGAAGGCCTCGACGCTGGTCGTCTTCGCTCTCCCCAAGAAATAGACGTCCCAATGGGCTGTCACCCAATGGGCTGTCAAAGGATGAATCGATGTTGAGAGGGCTGGCACTGGAACGGAGAAGAGTCTGGCGTGGCGTCGCCCTGGTGGTGGTGCTGCTGGTGGTCGGGCTGGTCGATCGGATGGGCCGCGGCCAAGAGCCGTCGCCGGCAGAGCGGATCGAGGCCGGGCGGCGGGTCTTTGCGGGCTCATGTGGGATGGCCTATTGCCACGGGACCGACGGTGTCGGGGGAACGGCGCCACGGCTCCGCGATCGGGACTACACGGCGGAGCGGCTGACACAGATCATCAAGGAGGGGATTCCCGGGACGGCGATGCCGGCTTTTGGAAGAGGGCTCGATCGGGAACAGATCGCGCAGCTGGTCGCGTTTCTCCTCTCGGTCAACCGCGAGGTTCGGGCTGCGACGGAGGCGGGCCGGGTCGATCCCCATTTCGGGGGAGGCGGGGCGGTCGCCCCGGTGACGAGTGCGGGGCCACCTGCGGAAAGCCGCAGCCCGAGACGGTCGGGGGAGTCCGACGGCGGGTTCACCGGAGACTGGCGCGCGGGGGAGCAGCTCTTCTTCGATGCGGCGAGCCTCTCGAA